>NZ_JCAQIA010000007.1:0-109498 GCF_059621085.1 Halochromatium sp. NSM3
GTGTTCCCCGCGCCTGCGGGGATGAACCTGCTCGATGCGGGACAGGTTGCCTGGATCGCACGTGTTCCCCGCGCCTGCGGGGATGAACCGCCGCTCTATCTCCGCGTCGGCCAGCAAATCGGGTGTTCCCCGCGCCTGCGGGGATGAACCGGTGCCGTCCGGGTAAGTGGCAAGCCCCTGGTGGTGTTCCCCGCGCCTGCGGGGATGAACCGACACGACCAGTCCGCCTGTGTGTCGAGCGTCCGTGTTCCCCGCGCCTGCGGGGATGAACCGCGCGCCATCATCGATGCGGCGTCGCCGGACGAGTGTTCTCCGCGCCTGCGGGGATGAACCGGCACTAGTACCTCTCCGTCGGGGTGACGCGGCGTGTTCCCCGCGCCTGCGGGGATGAACCGGTAGTCTTGGCAATGGCGCAGTGAGCCTTTTTGGCTGCGCGCTCAGCGCCTCGAAACGCGGCGCATCGGATCGGAAATGCCCTCGACGCTCATCGCTGCGACCGGCCAGGTCGAGCGACGTCTCAGCGTTCTGCCCCGAGCGATTGGCGCAGTTGCCGGATGGCCTCGGTCTGGGTCGGCGCACCCATGCAGGCCTCGATCAAGGCTGGATCGAGCTGTGGCAGTAGGCGGCTGCGCTCACGCTGTTGGTACTGGTCGCCTTCGAGCCCGTAGAACTGGAGCCGCCCGTGCTGCCAGAACCAAACCTCCGGCACCTCCAGTACACGATAGACCTCGAGCTTGTTCAACCCGCCGCTGGTGCGCACGACCTCGATGGCAATGTCCGGTCGGCTGGGCTCTTTCGCGATGGGTTCGAGCAGATAGCACTCGTCGGGCTCGGCGCCCCGTTTGGCGAGCTTCGACTTGATAGTCCAGGAGCCCGCTCCATCCATCGCAACCCCGACTTCAATGGCCCAGGTTTCGATCAGTCGGGCGAGGCTTTTCTTGTCCCAATCGTGATTCCATGATGGCGTCATCAGCTCCAGCACTCCGTCGATGAAGGTCAGCCGCGGGATTGCAGATTCGCCCCGGATCTCGAGCAGACGCTCGTAATCGCTCCAGTCGGCCTGATCGAGCAGGACGATTTGGTCGTCGGGTGGCGTGGCTCGATCTGCGGTGGCGGGTGCTAATCCGTCAGCAGGCGTATCGGCAATGCGCTCAGCAATCGCGGCCATGACGAACCTCGGTGGAGAGAAAAAAACGGACGGATGCGCCTTAGCTTAAGCCCCAGTGCCGCCGACGGTCAGCGCATCGACGCGCAGCGTCGGCTGCCCAACCCCCACCGGTACGCTCTGGCCATCCTTGCCGCAGGTGCCGACCCCCTCGTCGAGCTTGAGGTCGTTGCCGACCATGCTGACGCGCGTGAGCACATCGGGGCCGTTGCCGATCAGGGTCGCGCCCTTGACCGGACGGCCGATCTTGCCATTCTCGATCAGATAGGCCTCGCTCGCGGAGAAGGTGAACTTGCCGGAGGTGATGTCGACCTGGCCGCCGCCGAAGTTGACTGCGTACAGCCCCTTCTCGACCGAGGCGATGATCTCGCCCGGATCATGGTTGCCGGCGAGCATATAGGTGTTGGTCATGCGCGGCATCGGCAGATGCGCGTAGGATTCGCGCCGGCCGTTGCCGGTCGGCGCCATGCCCATCAGGCGCGCGTTGAGCCGATCCTGCATGTAGCCGACCAGGATGCCGTCTTCGATCAGCGTGGTGCAGTGGGTCGGTGTGCCCTCGTCGTCGATGTTCAGCGAGCCACGGCGACCGGGCAGGGTGCCGTCATCGACCACGGTGACGCCCTTGGCGGCGACGCGCTGATTGAGCCGACCGCTGAACGCCGAGGTGCCTTTGCGGTTGAAGTCGCCCTCGAGCCCGTGGCCAATCGCCTCGTGCAGGAGCACGCCGGGCCAACCAGCACCAAGCACCACGGGCATGGTGCCGGCCGGGGCGGGGCCGGCTTCCAGATTCACCAAGGCTTGGCGCACCGCTTCGCGGGCGAAGCCGAGCGCGCGATCCTCGGCCAGCATCCAGCCTAGGTCCAGGCGTGCGCCGCCGCCGCTGTGAGCCTGCTCGCGACGGCCATTCTCCTCGACCACCGCGACCACGCTGAGGCGGATCAGCGGGCGCACATCAGCGCTCAGGCGGCCGTCGTCGGAGACCACGAGGATAGTGTCCTGCACCGCGACCAGGCTGGTCATCACCTCTTTCACGCGCGCGTCCATGCCACGCGCCTCGGCATCGACCCGGTGCAGCAGGTCGATCTTGGCCGCGTCGTTCAGGCTCTCGATCGGGTTCATCGGCTCATAGAGCCGCTGGCGCGCGGGCATGCCGCCGCCGATGCTGACGGGCGATGCACCGCCGCTGCGGGCGATGGCGCGGGCAGCATCAGCGGCCTTGGTCAGCGCCGAGAGTTCGAGTTCGTCGGAGTAGGCGAAGCCGGTCTTCTCGCCGCTGATGGCGCGCAGACCGGCGCCTTGTTCGATGTTGAAACTGCCGTCCTTGATGATGCCGTCCTCGAGCATCCAGGATTGCAGCCGGCTGCTCTGAAAATAGACGTCGGCGGCGTCGATGGCGGGGCTGCGCAGCGCGCCGATCAGGCGATCGAGGTCGCTGTCGCCGAGGCCGAAGGGCGCGAGGATGCTCTGGCGCGCGATGTCGATGGAGTCGGTCATAAGGTCTTTAGGCTCGCGTTCTTGGGCGTCTGGCCGTTGCTGGTGATCCGGAAGAAGTGGTAGGCATCGCGCGATTTTTCCAGCTGCGGCGCGTGAAGGCGCGTCCAATGCCGGCCATTGGCGAGGTCCACTTTCTACTTCCCGATTGTTGCCCGATACGGGCGTTCAAACCGGGGAACAGTTGACGGACAGTGTCTCAGCGGCACTTGAGGCGACGATGTTCGAGGACAGGGAAGGTGCGGCGAATCGATGCCTGTCGGTCACGATCGAGCGCGCAGCAGATCTGGCCGACGCCGCGCGCGACCTGGGCGAGCACATTGCCCCAAGGGTCGACGATCATGCTGTGGCCATAGGTCTCGCGGCCACTGAGATGGTAGCCGCCCTGGGCGGCGGCGATCACATAGGTCAGGTTCTCGATGGCGCGGGCACGCACCAGGATCTCCCAATGTGCCTTGCCGGTCAGTGCGGTGAAGGCGGCCGGCACGGCGAGCAGCTCGAGCCCGCTGTCGATCATCCGCCGCGCCGTTTCCGGGAAGCGGAGTTCGTAGCAGATCAACACTCCGAGCCGCCCAAAGGGCGTGTCAACGACCGGGCTTTGCGCGCCGGGCTCGATGGTCGCCGATTCCTGATAACGCTCGTCGACATCGGGAAGCACGACGTCGAACAGATGGGTCTTGTCGATGCGCGCGATCCGATCCCCCTGATCGTTATAGATCAGCGCAACCGAGCGCACCCGGCTCGGATCACTGCTCTGCAGCGGGATGGTGCCACCGACGAGCCAGACTCCATAGCGGCTGGCGGTCTTGGCCAGGAAGTCTTGCAGTTGACCTTGACCATCGGGCTCGGCCAGATGCAGCAGATCGTTGTCATGCTTGCCCATGAAGGCAAAGTTCTCGGGCAGCACCACCAGGCCGGCGCCAGCCTCGGCGGCGATGCGGATAAGGCGCTCGGTCTCGATCAGATTAGCGGTCGTGTTTGGGCCTGAGGCCATCTGCACGGCCGCGACCTTGGGGGTATCGCTCATAGGCGCTCGATCTCGTCAATGTACCTTAACCATAGCACCACCGGACGCGCTCTGTTTGGGCGCGCCCGTCAAAAGGTCAGGGTGCAGGATTAGAAACCTTCAAGGAAGGGACTGCTTGGTTGCTCGCGTTTCGGTGGCGCCGCGTTCGTCGTGCCCGGTGTCGGCTTGCTCTCGGCCTCGTCCTCATCGCCGACGAAGAGGTTGCCGACCGAGGGTGAGCCGCCGGTGTCAACGCGACGGATCAGCGGATCGCGCCAGGGTCCGGTGACGCGGTAGGCATAACGCCCGAGGCGCTCGAACGCGCCATCGGTGACCTGGTCGGCCAAGAACACCGCAGCGCCGACCACCGGGCCGCCGGCAAGCGTGCCGGCGAGCGCGAGCCCGACGCCGATCTCGGGGGTCACCACGACGGCCTGATCGAGCATCCCCTCGACGAGATCCGTGCGACCGCTGATCTCGATATCAGCGGGCGGCGCGAGAATACTGAGCGTGCGGATGCGCGCCTCGCCGCTGCCGATGACAATCTCGCCCTGGATGCGATCGAAGGTGAAGCCATCCTCGAACAGATCGCTGAAGTCCAGGCTCAGCCTGCGGCTGAGGGCGCCTGTGTTGAGGATGCCCAGCATGCGACCGACCCCGGGTTCCATGTCGAGCATGCGACCGGAACCGACCTCGATCGCCAGTGAGCCGCGGGCGCGCGCCAATGACAGATCACCTGGGCCGCCGGGCCAGCTGAGATCGAGCAGCAGCTCACCTGCCGCGCCGCTCAAGGCGCTGTAGAAGCCGCTTTCGCGCAGCAACTCTCCGACCGCGTTGCTCTTGGCATCGAGTTCGATCGAGGTTTCCACGTAATCGGTGGCATCGATGAGCCACTCCGCTCGAGCGCTGGCGTCGACATGGGGGCCCTCTAATGACAGCGTCTCGAAGCGGACTCCGTTTGCCTGCGGCTCACTCTGTATCCGCAACCGGCCCAGCAGATCATCACCATAGTGAAGCTGCTCGACCTCGAGGTCGAGACGGCCGAAGGTGCGTGGGTCGGCGCGTGTGTCCGCCGTCCTTGCTTCGGTCTCTGCGCCGCGCGCTTCCAACAGTGGCGTCAGATCCAGACGCTCTAGCCGGATGCGCAGCGGGTTCTGGCTCTCGCTGGCCGGCAGCCTGATCTCGCCGTGACCGCTTTGCTCGGCATTGAACTGAATCTCCCAGCGACCGTCTGCTTGCGGACGGAGCACGGCCTCAAGGTCGTTCAGCCGCAGGGCGTTGAAACGCAGATCGTCGATGTTGAGGTGCACCGGGAGCAGCTGGAGCTGGTCGTCGGCGTCGCCGCCCCGTAGCGCGGTCAGATCGGTGCGCGCGGCCCAATCGAGCCAAGGACCGAGATCCAGCGACTCGAGTGCACCGCCGATCTCAATCGAGCGCGCGGGTGGCAACGCCGCCGGTTGGCCGCTCAGGTCGATCGCGAGTCGTTGCGGTGCAAGCGCACCATCTGGGGCTCGATCAACCTCTATCAAGGCGCCGAGTTCGGCATAGTCGACGCGCAGCGGCAGCGGCCATTGGTCTTGATAGCGGCCACTGAGCCGAAACGCGCGTGGCTCGCTCGCCGACTTGCCGATCGGTGCCGGCAATGACAGCCCGAGGCCCTGGAGTTCGGAGCCGAGGGTGAAGTCGATCGGCGGGGTCTGTTGAACGGCGTCGCGGTTACGCAGGCTGAGACCAAGGCGCCAATCGAACTCGCCGCTAGCGAATTGCCAGAGTTCACTGGGCAAGGCCTCGGCCAGTCTGGCGACCGCCGTTTGGCCATGCAGCCCGATCTCGGTGCGCGCCTCGTCGCCGCCGCCGCCGTGGGTCTCGACTTCGATCTCGAGCGCTTGTTGGCCGAGGTTGGCGCGGATCTCGTCGGCATCGATGCCCGTCTCATCGAAGCGCAGGCGGCCCTCGATCCCACTGAATTGCAGGTCGGTGCCTTTGATCCTGAGCGTGCGCTCGGTGTTGGGCGTGGCGTTAGGCGCGACGGTGGGCGTAGAGGTTGGCTCCCAGAGCAGTTCGCCACTGTAGCGGAAGGGGAGTGCTTTGTTCAGCGGCACACCGAGCTGTAGCGCAATGTCGCCGTTGCCGCTGACGTCGATGGCGCGCGCCAGACCACCGAGTTGATTCGCCAAGGGGGTCGTTGCCAGCACATGCCTGCCATCGGCCAGCGGTCCGGTGCCGCGCGCATCGATCTCCAGGTAGGTTGGATTCCAGAGGTCAGGCATGCGCAGGTGTCCAGCGTCCACCTGGGTGTTGAGGATTTCGGCGCTCGGGACAGTGATCTCGAGGCGTCGGTTCTCGAAGCGAAGGCTGGCCGCGACCTCGCGCAGCGGCGGCCAGCGCAGCGGCTCGGTCTGCTCGGCGCTGCGCAGCCCCGGGGCTGGGGGGGCGGCGGGTTGGGGCGCGGCGGAGTGGGCACCGCCGCCGTAGTCGAGTACGCCGTCGACCATGCGCAGCGCTAATAGGAAGCGCCCCTCCTGGCGATCGAATGGGAACCGATCGAGCGGGCCGCGCAGCAGCAGATCGCCAGATTCCAGATGCGCATCGACGATGGCCGTCAGCAGCCAGTCCGTGAGCCCCTCATCCATGATCCCGACCGGGAGCCATTGCGCAAGCGCCTCGATGCCCCCGTCACGCAGATGCGTGTGCAGGTTGATGAATGGATTGGCGCCGGAGGGATGCACGCAGAGGCTCAGCCGGGTCAGGGTCTCGAGGTGTGCGGTCTCGGCGCGCAAGGCGTGGGTCCAGAGATGGATCGAGCCGGCCGGCATCAGGCGCCAGGCGAAGGCGCCATCCAGCGCGGTGAACCGATGGGGCTGGGCGAACAGCGGTCGCAGGTCGAGACTGGCCTCGTGTCCGTCGAGGCGCGCCCGTCCGCCCGCTGGACCTAGGTCGATGTCGAGATCAAGTCCAGAGAAGGGCGGGATCTGGGTGCCGGCGCTGATGGCAAGGTTGTCGATCGCGCTCTTGAGGCGCCAATCGGTAAGGGCGGGGAGCCTAGGGGCGGCCGTGTTGGGGCGCAGTTCCAGATGCACGGCGAGGTTGCGGGCCAGCCCACTGATGCGGCCTTCGGCGAGTGCGCTGACAGGTTCGGGGAGATCGGGAATAACCCGTGCGCCGAACTCGGCGAGCGGGCCGATCGGGAGCGCGCCAATGGCCGCGAACAGGCGCGCCGCTGGGGCGGGCTTGGCAGCGGGGGTAGCGGTGTCCCGAGTTGGTGCGCGGCGGTAGCGCAGCGTGGCTGAGGTCGGCGACGATGCGCCGCTGCCGGGCAGTCTAAGTTCCTGGATGTCCAGCCGCCAGCCTTCGGTTTGCCGCTGCCAGCGGGCGAGCCCGGACAGATCGCCGAGCTGGAGCGCCGCGCGGGCATCATCGCCCTCGAGTTCGAGCCCCGCGATCCCGATTGTTGACAGGGACTCGGTCAGGCGCCCCTGCTCGAGCCGATTCCAGGTCTCGATCTGGACGTCACTGGTGTGTAGTCCGAGTCTAGCGGCGGCCCGCCTGTTCGCCGCCATTGACGCGCTGGCGGTCGGCGCCAGATCGCCACCCTCGGCCTTGAGATAGAGACGACCGGACCAGCGCTCGGGATGCACTGCTGGCCCTTCGAGCTTGGCGAGCAGTTGCAGCGCCCTGATCGGCGTCCCGGTCCGCGCCCTGTTGTCGGCATCATCAGTCGTGCGGGCCTGGACGCGCAGGTCATGGCGCCGCCCCTGATTGACGAGTTCGGCGACCTCGACGAACAGCGTTTGGACTGGCGCCTCGGTGTCCACGTCGTGCCAGCTGAGCCGGCTGTCGAGCAACCGGAAGCGGCCTTCGCGCAAGAAGAACGCGAGCGCCTGTGCATCATTGCCTTGCATCGCCTCGAGTCCGCGGATGCGGATGCGCCCCTCGGCGTCGCGGTGCGCGTGGATGTCGGCGCCAACGAGAGTGACCGCCTCGATCCGTGGCCGCCGGGCCACGAGCGATGCCACGAGATCGAGATCGACGCTCAGCGCTTGCGCGGCGAGCAGCGGCTCATTCGGCTCCTCGGCCGGCGCGGCCGATGCGGATGGCACGGGCGCGAGCAATTGCGCGTCCACGAACCTGAGTTGGGGCGAAAGCCCGCGCAAGCGGATCGACAAGGCGCCGACCTCGACATCAACGCCCAAAGTCTCGCCGAGACGCTCGACCAAGTCCTCGCGCAGGCCATCGGCGTGCGGAAGAAGCAGTCGCACGGCGATCGAGAGGACCGCCAACGCCATGATCGCGGCCGCAAAGGTGGCGACAGCCGCTTGGAAGAGCCAATGGAGGATTCGCATCTCTATTGCCGTGACCGAAGGATCTTGCCCGCGTAGCGGCCGCTGTTGCGCTCTTGGAGGCTTAACAAGGTCTGGCCGTTCATGGCGCGCGCCCGCAGGGATTCGGCAGGCTCCAGAGTTGGCGTCCGGCGTCAGATCAAGACCACATCGTACTGCTCTTGAGTATACAGCGACTCGGCTTGGAGCTTGATCGGCTTGCCGATGAACTCCTCGAGTTCGGCAAGATGACCGGATTCCTCGTCCAGCAGCCGATCGATGACCTCTTGGGAGGCCAGCACCAGCAGTTGTTCGATCTCGAACTGGCGCGATTCGCGCAGGATCTCGCGGAAGATCTCGTAGCAGGTGGTCTCGGCGGTCTTCAACGAGCCACGCCCGCCGCAGCAAGGGCAGGGCTCGCAAAGGATATGCTCAAGCGATTCGTGGGTGCGCTTGCGGGTCATCTCGACCAGGCCGAGCGCCGAGACCTCGGTGATATGGGTCTTGGCGTGATCGCGCGCGAGGCATTTCTCGAGCGCGCGCAGCACCTGGCGCTTGTGCTCCTCGTCGGTCATATCGATGAAGTCGATGATGATGATCCCGCCGAGGTTGCGCAGCCGCAGCTGACGGCAGATCGCCTGCGCCGCCTCGAGGTTGGTCTTGAAGATGGTTTCCTCGAGGTTGCGATGGCCGACGAAGGCGCCGGTGTTGACATCGATGGTGGTCATCGCCTCGGTCTGGTCGATCACCAGATGACCGCCGGACTTGAGCTGGACCTTGCGCTGCAGGGCCTTCTGGATCTCGTCCTCGACGCCGTAGAGATCGAACAGCGGCCGCTCGCCGCCGTAGTATTCGATGCGATCGACGATCTCGGGGATGTACTTCACCGCGAACGGGCGCGCCTTGTCGACGGTGGCGCGCGAGTCGATGCGCACCCGCTCGACCTCGGGCGTGACCAGGTCGCGCAGCGCGCGCAGGGCGAGCGCGAGATCATCGTGGATCAGGCCGATCTCGCTCGCGCTTGCGGCGCGCTCGCGGATGCCATTCCAGAGCTTCGCGAGGAAGGCCATGTCGCGGCAGAGATCATCGTCGCTCACGGTCTCGGCGGCGGTACGGGCGATGTAGCCGCCGATGCCTTCGTGCTCGTCGACATAGGTCTGCAGGACCTCGCGCAGGCGCTTGCGCTCGTCATCGTCCTCGATCTTCTGCGACACGCCGGTGTTGCCGAGCCGGGGCATGAAGACCAGATAGCGCGAGGCGATCGAGATATTGGTGGTCAGACGCGCGCCCTTGCTGCCGAGCGGATCCTTGACCACCTGCACCAGGATCGGATCGCCCTCCTTGACCAGGCTGGTGATGTGCTCGCTGCGAGTCTCGCCCTCGACGCCCATGATGTCGGAGGCATGCAGGAACGCGGCCCGCTCCAGGCCGATCTCGACGAAGGCGGCCTGCATGCCGGGCAGCACGCGGCAGATGCGCCCACGATAAATGCTGCCGACCAGGCCGCAGCGCTGAGCGCGCTCGATGATGATCTCCTGCACCACGCCGTTTTCGACCACCGCGACACGCGTCTCCGGCGGGGTGACATTGATCAGGATCTCTTCGCTCATCGTTGAGTCGCGCGCTGGGCGAAAGAGTGGCTCGGTGGCATGGCTGTCGACCTCGTTGTTGTTCTCGGGTGTATGGGGCCGAGCGGCATGGTCGTGTATCCCGCGCCGGGATGCTCGCGTGCTGCGGGAGTGCATCGCGATGGCCCGCCGTCATCCGCTCGCTGCGTGCATTCGGAGCCGCAGTTTAGCCGGCAAGTGGGTCGATACCGTGCTCGCGCAACAGCCTCGCCGTCTCGAACAGCGGCAGTCCGACCACATTGCTGTAGCTGCCGCGAATCGCCTCGACGAAGATCGCGCCCCGGCCCTGCACCGCATAGGCACCGGCCTTGTCGCGCGGCTCACCGCTGGCCCAATAGGCCAAGGCTTCGTGGCGCGTGATGGGGCGCATGCGGACTTCGGTCCGAACCAGGACCTGACGTTCCCGAGGCACTTGACCGGATGTTGCCCATGCGCCTGGCGCACGCTGCTGGTCTGCGCCGGCGGCGGCGCTCAGCACGCTGACCGCAGTGAGGACCGAATGACTCCGGCCCGAGAGCAAGGCTAGCATTTGCAGCGCCCTCTCGACATCCACAGGCTTGCCAAGGATGTGATCGTCGACCACGACAGCGGTGTCGGCGGCGAGCAAGGGTAGGCGCTCTGGCGCGGTCAATGTGGCCCAGCCCGCGCGCGCCTTGGCCTGTGCGATGCGGGTGACATAGGCTTCGGGGGTTTCGTCCGGCGCGGGCGTCTCGTCCGTCTTGGCGGCGACGATCCTCGGCCGCAGGCCCAACTGCGCGAGCAGCTTGCGGCGCCGTGGCGAGCTTGAGGCCAGGTAGAGGTCGATCGACGATGCCGCCACTGGCTGAGTTTTGGAAGGATGCGTCATCGCGCTCCACGGTGGTAAGGGTGGCCCTGGATCAGGGTCCAGGCGCGGTAGAGTTGTTCGGCGAGGATGACACGCACCAGCGGATGCGGGAAGGTCAGCGGCGAGAGCGACCAGTGCCGCTCGGCGCGCGCCAGGCAGGCATCCGCGAGTCCATCCGGCCCACCGACCAGCAGCGCCAGGTCGCGTCCACCCGCCAGCCAGCCCTCGAGTTCGGCGGCGAGCGCCTCGGTGCTCCAGGCGCGACCGCGCACATCCAGCGCAATCGCCAGCGCGTCGCTCGGGACCGCCTTCAGCAGCCGCTCGCCTTCGTCGGCGAGCAGTCGGGCGCGCTCCGCCGGCGAGAGTTGCGCGCGTTGTCCGGATTTGCCGCGACCTCGGCCCAGGCCCTTGCCGCGCGCGGCGGGCTCGATCTCGACCAGCGAGAGTGCGCAGCTTGATGGCAGGCGTTTGGCATACTCGGCAAAGCCGGCCTCGACCCAGGCCGGCATGCGCCGTCCGACGCTTAAGAGATGGATGCGCATTCTGTCCTCGTCAGCACTTGCAGAATAGCTTCAGGTAAGCGAGGATTCCTTTTGTTTTCGCTCAGAATACCCGAAGAGGCATTGGTCCCGTCATGAGCAAGCCGACGAGCAACAGCATCCCCGCGCAGAGAGGTTTCCCCGGTCGGCCCAGTCCGAGCCCGACGCCACTGCCCATCCAGGCGTTTGCTCAAGCGCTGACCTCTGCCATGGCCCCAAGGGCGGTCCCAAGGATCGCCCCAAGAGTGGCCAGCGTCCTCGTCATCGCGGCGGTCCTCGCGTTGAGCGGCTGTGGTGGCGGGGCGAATCTGCACGGGGATGGCGTTGGCAAGATCAACTACGAGACCACTGGCCTATTCCCGGTCCCTGAGGAAATCCAGCCCAACGTCGATTTCTGGCGCCATGTCTATGGTGTGTGGAGCCGGGGCCAGGTCGCCTTCCATGACAACGAGTATATGGGGGTGGTTTATGAGGTTGGTGAACTCCCTGGGACGATCAAGGAAGGATACACCCATGAGCAGCGTGCCTGGGTGAAGTCGCGCGAGGCCTTCCACCGGGATCGGCTTCGCGCGCTCGAGCATAAGGTGCGCGAGCGCGCGCCGCTCAGCGCTGCGGAGAAGCAGTTGCTGGCCAAGATCGAGACGAAGGCGGGCAAGGGGGCGCTCTACGGCGCCTCGCAGCGTCTGCGCAGCCAGCGCGGCGTGCGCGAGCGCTTCAAGCGCGGGCTCGAGATCAGCGGCCGCTATGATCCAGAGTTTCGCACCATCATGCGTGCCAATGGCGTGCCCGACGACCTCGCCTACCTGCCGCATGTCGAGTCCTCGTTCCAGGCGCATGCGCGCTCCAGCGTGGGCGCGGCCGGGATCTGGCAGTTCATGCCGGCCACCGGTCGCGACTATGGGATGCGCGTCGATCGCACCCTCGATGAGCGTCTGGACCCGATCACCTGCGCCGACGGTGCGGCGCGCTATTTGTCAGCGGCGCATCGCCAGCTCGGTAGCTGGCCGCTTGCGATTACTTCTTACAACCATGGCAAGGGCGGCATGGCCAACGCCAAGGCCCAGCACGGCGATGATATCGGCGAGATCGTGAAGCACTACAAGGGCCGCGCCTTCGGCTTCGCCTCGCGCAACTTCTACGCTTCCTTCGTCGCCGCGCGCGAGGTGGCCGATCATCCCGATCGCTACTTCCCGGAGGGTGTGCGCTTTGAGGAGCCTTGGTCGCATGATCGCTTGGTGCTGCACAGCTCGATGCCCGCCCAGTACGTTGCCAGTCACTATGGTGTGTCCACGGCGAGCCTGGCTCGCTTGAACCTGCATTGGAGCGAGCGGGCGGTTGCCGGCCGTGTCCACCTGCCAGCCGGGAGTACGGTCTGGCTGCCGGCCGGGAGCATGCGTCGGGTGGCGGCGCAACCCCCGGCTTATCGAGACCGGATCAGCGCGCCCGCGACGGCGACGCAGGTGGCTCGCAACGAGACCGGTTCGGCGGGCAAGTCGGCGAGTACCGCGCCGAAGCAGGGCACCGCAACGCCGGCCGGCAAGACTAAGCCGGCGGCCGCCCCGGCGAAATATCATGTCGTCAAACCCGATGAAACCCTCTACCGGGTCGCGATCACCAACGGCATTTCGATCGACAAGCTTCGCAGGCTGAATCAAATCGGCCCGGACGACAACACCATCCGCGTTGGTCAGAAACTTCGGGTGAGCGGCTGAAACACCGTGCCGAACACCGCGTACCTGCTGACGGAGATCACGGCTTTCTCGGTCTCCGTTGCCTCGGACTGAGGCGCATTGGCATCCCTTCGCGCTTGTGGGGCATGATCGTTGCCCCAACCGCCGATAGATTCGCATTATCATGGCGGATCGCCGCGAGAGGAACCGAGACGCATGTGGGCAGAACACGAGTATGAGGTCATCGTCGTCGGCGGTGGCCATGCCGGCACCGAGGCGGCCTTGGCCGCCGCTCGCGTCGGTGCGCGCACCTTGCTGTTGACCCACAATATCGAGACCATCGGCCAGATGAGCTGCAACCCGGCCATCGGCGGCATCGGCAAGGGTCATCTGGTGCGCGAGATCGACGCTCTTGGCGGGCTGATGGCGCGTGCGGCCGATCGCGCCGGTATCCAGTTCCGGGTGCTGAACCGACGCAAGGGGCCGGCGGTGCGCGCGACGCGCGCCCAGGCCGATCGCATGCGCTATCGCGCTGCGGTCCGCGCCGCTGTGGAGACCGCGCCGAACCTGGATCTGTTCCAACAGGCGGTCGATGATCTGCTGATCGAGTCGGCCGGGCAGGGCGAGCGCGTTGTCGGCGTGCGCACCCAGATGGGGCTCGAGTTTCGCTCGCGGACGGTGGTGCTCACGGTTGGCACCTTTCTCGGTGGCAAGATCCATATCGGGCTTAGCAATTACCAGGGTGGGCGCGCCGGTGATCCGCCGGCGAACGCCTTAGCCGCGCGTCTGCGCGCGCTGCCCTTTCGGGTCGAGCGGCTGAAGACCGGCACGCCACCGCGGATTGCCGCGCGCAGCATCGATTACAACAAGCTCGATGAGCAGCCGGGTGACGTACCGGTGCCGGTGTTCTCCTATCTGGGCAGCGCCGCCGAGCATCCACGCCAGGTTAGTTGCCACATTGCACGCACCAGCGAGCGCACGCACGCGATCATCCGCAGTGGGCTGTCGCGCTCGCCGATGTATTCCGGGGTCATCGAGAGCATCGGCCCGCGCTATTGTCCGTCGATCGAGGACAAGATCGTGCGTTTCGCCGACAAGACCTCGCATCAGATCTTCGTCGAGCCGGAGGGGCTGGAAAGCGGCGAGGTCTATCCGAACGGTATCTCCACCAGCCTGCCCTTCGATGTGCAGCACGCGCTGGTGCGCTCGATCCCGGGCTTCGAGCAGGCGCATTTGACCCGGCCCGGCTATGCGATCGAGTACGACTTCTTTGATCCACGCGATCTCGCGCCATCGCTCGAGACCCATTGTGTGTCGGGGCTGTTCTTTGCCGGCCAGATCAACGGTACCACCGGCTACGAGGAGGCAGCGGCCCAGGGCCTGTTGGCGGGCGTGAATGCCGCGCGCCGGGTGCGCGAACTCGAGCCTTGGTCACCGCGTCGTGACGAGGCCTATCTCGGTGTGCTGGTCGATGATCTGATCACACGCGGCACCAATGAGCCGTACCGGATGTTCACCAGCCGCGCCGAGTATCGGCTGATGCTGCGCGAGGATAATGCCGATCTGCGCCTGACCGAGACCGGGCGCCGGCTCGGGCTGGTGGACGATGCGCGCTGGCGCCGCTTCGAGGCCAAGCGCGAGGCCATCGAGCGCGAGCAGCAGCGCCTGCGTGCCTGCTGGGTGCGGCCGGGCACCGCACTGGCGGCCGAGGTCGAGCAGCGCACCGGCGAGCCGATCAAGCGTGAGGCGCGGGCGCTGGATCTGCTGGCGCGTCCGGCGGTGACGTACCGGGAGCTGGTCGCCTGCACCGAGATCGGTGACCCGCTCGGGGTAGCGTCGGAGTCGGCCTTGGGGGGCGTGATGGCACAGGTGGATCGGGTGCTAGCCGCCGGTGGGCAAGGGGCGCAAGCCGGGAGTGCCGCCGTGGCGAATGACGAGGCCGGTGGTGCGGCTGCGGCTGTTGCTGATGAACCTGCGGCGTTAGAACTGGGTGCACGCCATCCGGACGCGCTGGCGATTGCCGAGCAGGTCGAGATCCAGGCGACCTACGGCGGCTATCTGGCGCGTCAGCGCGACGAGATCGAGCGTCAACGCGGTCAGGAGACGCGCTCGCTGCCGGTGGATTTCGATTATGAGCAGGTGCGGGGGTTATCAGCCGAGGTCAGCGAGAAGCTGCGGCGGGTGCGACCAGCGACGCTGGGGCAGGCGGCGCGGATTCCGGGGGTGACGCCGGCGGCGGTGTCGCTGTTGCTGATCCATCTGAAGCGGCTGAGCGCCTGAGTGCTTCAGGTGTCGATGCACGCGGGGCATGAAGCGGTGGCTGCGCCCGAGCTGCGGGCGCGGTTGGATGCCGGGCTGGCGGCGATGGCGCCGGCGATCGCCGAGGCCCTGGACGCGACGGCGCGTGACCAATTGGTGCAGTATGTGCTGCTGCTCGCGCGTTGGAATCGGGCCTATAACCTGACCGCCGTGCGCGATCCGCGTGAGCAGGTGGCGCGTCATCTGCTCGATAGCCTGGCGGTGTTGCCCTGGGTCGGGCGCGGGCCGGTGCTGGATCTCGGTACCGGGGCCGGGCTGCCGGGGATTCCGCTGGCGATCGCCCGGCCCGAGCTGGCCTTTACCCTGCTCGACAGCAACGGCAAGAAGACGCGCTTCGTGCGCCAGGCGGTGTTGGAACTTGGGCTCGATCAGGTCGAGGTGATCCAGAGTCGGCTCGAGACGTACCGGCCGGCGCGCAAATTCGCTACCATTGTCGCCCGCGCCCTGGCGTCCTTGCCGGATCTCTATCGCGGCGCGCGGGGCTTGGCCAGTGACGATGCCCGCCTGTTGGCGCTGAAAGGTCGCTTGGCCCAAGATGAGCTGAACAGGCTGCTGGCCTGCCAGTCGGCCACGGATTCCGCAGCGGTCGATGCCCGGCTCGCTGAACCCTGTATCCACCCTCTCGTTGTTCCTGGCGTCGACGGCGAGCGCTTCCTGATTGAGGTCCCCCTCGGCAGCAGAAACCATGGCTAGTATCAGAACCATTGCCATCGCCAACCAGAAGGGCGGTGTCGGTAAGACGACCACAGCGGTGAATCTGGCCGCATCCCTGGCTGCGGTGGGTCGGCGCGTGCTGCTGATCGATCTCGACCCCCAGGGCAACGCGACCATGGGTGTGGGCATCGCTAAGAACGAACTCGAGCGCACCGGCTGCGATCTGCTCATGGGCGAGGCCGGCTTTGCCGAGTGCGTGCGGCGGCTCGATGCGCCGGCGCCGGGATTCGATCTGCTGCCCTCGAATGGCGATATGACCGCCGCCGAGGTCGGGCTGATGCAGTCCGGGCAGCGGGAGCGGGCCTTGGCGGAGGCTCTCGCCGGGGTCGCCGATGCTTATGAGATCGTGCTGATCGACTGCCCGCCATCGCTGAATATGCTGACGGTGAACGCGCTGGTTGCCGCCGACGGGGTGCTGATCCCGATCCAATGTGAGTACTACGCGCTCGAGGGCCTATCGGCGTTGCTCGATACCGTCGAGCAGATCCGCAACAGCCGTAATCCCGGACTGCGCATCGAGGGCATCCTGCGCACCATGCATGATCCGCGCAACAATCTCGCCAATCAGGTCTCGACCCAGTTGGCGAGCCATTTTGCCGACGAGATCTATCGCACCATTATTCCGCGCAACGTGCGCCTGGCCGAGGCCCCCAGCCATGGGTTGCCGGCCTTGCTCTATGATCACGGCTCGCGTGGGTCGCTCGCCTATCAAGCGCTCGCCAGCGAGGTTCTGCGGCGGCGCGAGCGGACGCCGAGCGCGGCCTAGCGGCATGCTGCATCCATTTCTCGACCGTTGGGAGCCTCAGCGCTAATGGCCGCTGTCAAGAAGAAGGGGCTGGGCCGGGGGCTCGACGCCCTGCTCGGTGGCGCGCGCGACGCAGCGGCCCTGGCATCGAACCCGGAACAGACAGCGGCCAATGCCGAGGCGCTGATCAAACCCGTCGTCGGTGAGCCGGTGCACGAGCTGCCGTTGGATCGAATCCAGCGCGGGCGCTATCAGCCGCGACGGGATTTCGATGCGGAGCGGATGCGCGAGCTGGCGGACTCGATCGCCGCGCAAGGGGTGATCCAGCCCATCCTCGTGCGCCCGCTCGGCGCCGATCGCTACGAACTCATCGCCGGCGAGCGGCGCTGGCGCGCGAGTCAGCAGGCGGGGCTCGAGCGCATCCCAGTGGTGGTGCGCGAGGTCACCGAGCAGGCCGCGCTGGCGATCGCGTTGATCGAGAACATCCAGCGTGATGATCTGAATCCGCTCGAGGAGGCCGGGGCGCTGCGCCGCTTACTCGATGAGTTCGGTCTCAGTCATCTGCAGGTGGCCGAGGCGGTGGGCAAGTCGCGCAGCACGGTCAGCAATCTGCTGCGCTTGCTCGAACTCGAGGACGAGGTCAAGACCCTGTTGGACGAGGGACGCCTGGAGATGGGCCATGCCCGCGCCCTGTTAGGGGTGCGTGGTGATGCGCAGATCGAGGTGGCGCGGCAGGTGGTGATGCTCGGGCTCTCGGTGCGCGAGACCGAGCGCTTGATTCGCCGGGTCCAGGCCGATGCCGAGGCGCCGGACGGGACGCGCTCCAAGCCTGATCCGGACCCGAATATCCGCCGCCTGCAGGACGATCTCGCCGAGCGACTCGGGGCGCGGGTGGTGATCCAGCATGGCAGCAAGGGCACCGGGCGGTTGGTGATCAACTACAACAGCCTTGATGAACTCGACGGCATCCTGGCGCATATCCAGTAGCCGCACTCAGTCGCGGAGCCGGGAGCGCCCCGCCATCCATCCGGTGGCCGGTGTCCGGTCGCCGCGACGAGTATAGGCAATCTCGATGGTTTCTATCGACATTAGCAAGCCTGGTGTTCTCTTGATTGTTGCTGGCAATCAATGAGGCTTTGATTTTAATGGGTTTATGCGCGCGCGTCTGGCCCCGCAAGTCAGGCTGGCTGGCCTTTTTGGCCTCGAACCTCGCCATCCGGTTGTCTATCGACATTGACCCGTATATTCAGAGGAACTTATACTTCGCCAGCTTTAGGAGGGCGACCGAATTTCAACCAAAACGGAAAGCCTGGGTCTTCCAGATCGCGTGCAGCTCAAACGGCTGCTCGTCTGGCAAGCCATCGTCGCGGCAACGGCCGTTGTCGTGGCCATCCCGTTTGGTACAAATGCGTTGCTGGCGGCGGCGATGGGTGCTGCTGCCTGCCTCCTCGCGAATTGGTACTTCGCGTACCGCGTCTTTCAGCGCTATCAGGCGCGAGAGCCGGGTCAGTTGCTCGCCCGTATCTACGGTGCTGAGCTTGCGAAGATTGCAATAGCCCTAGCCGTTTTCGGCCTGGCATTCGCGACCATGGACGATCTGAATCCGCTGGCGCTCTTTGGTGCCTATCTGGCGGTCCAGATCTTGCCAGCCATCGTCGCCCAGCGCCCGGATGCACGCTCGAACAGCTAAGAAGAGACCTCATCGATGGCCACCGCAGAGCTCACCGCCAGCGACTACATCCAACACCATTTGACCAACCTGACGCTGGGTTGGCTTCCGGACCAGGGTCTGGTGTTCGCCCACGATGCCGAGGAAGCGGCGGCCATGGGCTTTTGGGCCTTGCACGTCGACAGCCTGCTCTGGTCGATCGGTCTTGGCGTCCTCTTCCTGATCGGGTTTCGTAAGGTAGCGGATAACGTCACCGCCGGCGTGCCCGGCAAGGCACAGAACTTCATCGAATGGATCATCGACTTCGTCAACGAGAATGTGCGCGGCTCGTTCAGCGCCAAGAACGACATGGTCGCTCCGCTCGCGCTGACCATCTTCGCCTGGGTCTTCCTGATGAACCTGATGGACCTGGTGCCGGTGGATTTGATCCCCTGGGCGTTTGGGCAATTCATGGGGCTGTTCGGCGCCGATCCGCATCATGTCTACATGCGCGTGGTGCCGACCACCGATCCGAACGTCACCTTTGGCATGGCGCTGGCGGTCTTCTTCCTGGTGCTCTACTACAGCATCAAGATCAAGGGCGTGGGCGGCTTCGTCGGCGAGCTGACGTTGCATCCGTTTGGCAAGTTCGGTCTGCCGGCCAACCTGATCCTCGAGGGCATCAGCCTCTTGTCGAAGCCGTTGTCGCTCTCGCTGCGACTGTTCGGCAACATGTATGCCGGTGAGATGATCTTCATTCTGGTCGCGCTGATGTACGGCCACAACATGGTGCTCACCCTCGGTGGCGGTGCACTGCAGTTGGCCTGGGCGATCTTCCATATCCTGATTATCACCTTGCAGGCTTTCATCTTCATGGTGCTGACCATCGTCTATCTGGACATGGCGCATCAGACCGATCACTGATCTTTTCCTTTCACACAACACAGCCTCCCGAGGGGGAATTCAAATGGAAATCGCAGAAGCTCTTATCATCGTCGCGGCCGGTCTGATGCTGGGTCTTGGCGCTATCGGCGCCGGTGTCGGTATCGGTGTCCTCGGTGGTCGTTTCCTGGAAGGTGCCGCGCGTCAGCCCGAGCTGATCCCGATGCTGCGCACCCAGTTCTTCATCGTCATGGGCCTGACCGACGCGCTGCCAGTCATCGCCATCGCGATGGGTCTGTACGCGATGTTCGCACTCTGATCTCGTCTCGTCCCGGACGGACAGCACCGCTCACCGCGCGTCCCCCAACGAGGCAATAGGATGAACATCAATCTGACCCTAATCACCCAGATGATCGCCTTCGCGGTCTTCGTGGCGTTTTGTATGAAATACGTCTGGCCGCCGCTGATGAAGGCGCTGGACGAGCGGGCGACCAAGATCGCCGAAGGTCTCGCGGCAGCCGAGCGCGGCCAGCAAGAGCAAGAGATCGGACGCCAAAAGGCGCTCGAAGAAATGAAGGCGGCCAAGACCAAGGCGGCCGATATCGTCGCACAGGCGCAAAAGCGCTACAACGAGGTCATGGACGAGGCCAAGCGTGATGCGCAAGGCGAGGCCGATCGCATCAAGACGGCCGCGCATGCCGAGATCAAGCAGGAGACCAATCGGGCGCGCGAGGAATTGCGCGAGCGCATGGCAACACTCGCCGTGGCCGCTGCCGAGAAGGTTCTTGAGAAAGAGGTCGATGCCAGTGCGCACAAGGCGCTGCTCGACTCGTTCGCGAAACAGCTTTAGGACACGCCGATGGCCGGAGACAGCACAACCATCGCGCGACCCTACGCCGAAGCCGCCTTCGAGGTGGCCCAGGCCGGTCACACTCTGGACGCTTGGTCGGAGGCGCTGAACAAGCTCGCAGCCATCGTGGCCGACCCACAGGTCGCGTCGCAGATCGGAAATCCAAATCTCAGCGATAGCACGCTGCTCGACCTGATCTTTGGGGTCGTCGGCGAGGGGTTGAGCGTCGAGGCCCAGAACCTGGTGCGTCTGCTCGCCGAGAACGAGCGCCTGAGCATCCTGCCTGATCTAGCGCGTCTGTTCGAGGCCCGCAAGACGGCGGCTCAGGGCGTGCGGCACATCCAGGTTCGCAGCGCCTACGCCCTCTCGGCTGCCGAGCAGGAGAGCCTGCGCTCAACGCTGAAGCGCCATTTCGGCGCCGACGTGGAGCTGACGGTCGAAGACGACCCCACCTTGATCGGCGGTCTCGAGGTGCGTGCCGACGACGTCGTGATCGACGCCTCGGTACGCGGCAGGCTGCAGCAGCTGGCTAACGAATTGCAATTCTGAACGGGACACCGCCATGCAACTCAATCCCTCCGAGATCAGTGATCTCATCAAACAGAAGATCGAGCAGTTCGACATCAAGACCGAGGCGCGAGCCGAGGGCACGATCGTCAGCTTGACCGACGGTATCGTCCGCATCTATGGGCTGTCTGATGCCCAGTATTACGAGATGCTGGAGTTTCCGAACAACACCTTTGGCCTGGCGCTGAACCTGGAGCGCGACTCGGTCGGTGCCGTGATCCTGGGCGACTATACCCATCTCTCCGAAGGGGACTGGGCGCGTTGTACCGGCCGTGTGCTCGAGGTGCCGGTCGGCGAAGGGCTGCTCGGTCGCGTCGTCGACCCACTCGGCACGCCGCTCGACGGCAAGGGCCCGGTCGATGCCGCCGCGCAATCCTCGATCGAGAAGATCGCGCCCGGCGTCATCGCTCGCCAGTCGGTCGATGAGCCGATGCAGACCGGCCTCAAGGCCATTGATGCGATGGTGCCGGTCGGCCGTGGTCAGCGCGAGCTGATCATCGGCGATCGTCAGACCGGTAAGACCGCAGTCGCCATCGACGCGATCATCAACCAGAAAGGCACCGGCGTTAAGTGCATCTACGTCGCTGTCGGCCAGAAGAACTCCTCGGTCGCCGCCGTGCAGCGCAAGCTCGAAGAGCACGGCGCGATGGAGCACACCATCATCGTCCATGCTGGCGCCTCGGACTCGGCGGCCCTGCAGTTCATCGCGCCCTACTCGGGCTGTGCGATGGGCGAATACTTCCGCGACAAGGGTGAAGACGCGCTGATCGTCTATGACGACCTGACCAAGCAGGCCTGGGCCTATCGCCAAGTCTCGCTGCTACTGCGTCGGCCGCCGGGTCGCGAGGCCTATCCGGGTGACGTCTTCTACTTGCATTCGCGTCTGCTCGAGCGCGCCGCTCGCGTCAACGCTGACTATGTCGAGAAGGCGACCGACGGCAAAGTCAAGGGCAAGACCGGCTCGCTCACCGCGCTGCCGATCATCGAGACCCAGGCTGGCGACGTATCGGCGTTCGTGCCGACCAACGTCATCTCGATCACCGATGGTCAGATCTTCCTCGAGAGTGATCTGTTCAACGCTGGTATCCGTCCCGCGATCAACGCGGGTCTATCGGTCTCGCGTGTTGGCGGTGCCGCCCAGACCACGATCATCAAGAAGCTCGGCGGTGGTATTCGCCTCGCGCTGGCCCAGTTCCGTGAGCTGGCGGCCTTCTCGCAGTTCGCTTCCGATCTCGACGAGGCAACCCGCAAGCAGCTCGAGCGCGGCGAGCGGGTGACCGAGCTAATGAAGCAGCTGCAGTATCACCCACTGAATGTGGGTGAAATGGCGGTCTCGCTGTTCGCGGCGAACGAGGGCTACCTCGACGATGTCGACGTGAAGAAGGTGGTCGATTTCGAGCGTGCCCTGCAGAGCTACGTGGCCAGCAGTCACAAGGCCTTGCTCGACGATATCAACGCCTCGGGCAAATACGATGACGAGGTCAAGAGCGCCCTGCACAGTGCGCTCAAGGACTTCAAGGCCAACAACACCTGGTAAGACGTCGGCCCGGGCCTCTGTCCGGGCGGCTTTTCAGGTCATTTGGCTCAACCGAGATAGAGGTCTGGCGTGAGCGCGTCCCTTCGGGCGCGCCCGCTCACACACGGAGCACGCAATGGCAGGCGCCAAAGAGATCCGCACCAAGATTTCGAGCATCAAGAGCACCCAGAAGATCACCGGTGCGATGGAGATGGTCGCGACCTCAAAGATGCGTAAGGCCCAAGAGCGTATGCAGGCCTCGCGTCCTTATGCAGAGAAGATGCTGCAGGTGATCCGTCACCTGGCCAAGGCATCACCCGAATACCGACACAGCTTCATGGCCAAGCAGCGCGAGATCAAGCGCGTTGGCTACATCGTCGTCTCCTCCGATCGCGGCCTCTGCGGCGGCTTGAACAGCAACCTGTTCCGGCGCTTGGTGGCCAACATCAAGGAGCAGAAGACTCAGGGTATCGAGCCGGTGTTCTGCACCATCGGCTCCAAGGCGCTCGGCTTTTTCCGCCGTTTCGGTGGCAAGGTCGAGGCGCAGGTGACCCAGCTCGGCGATAAACCGCATATCGAAGACCTGATCGGCACCGTCAAGGTGATGCTGAACGCCTTCGAGAACGGTGAGGTCGACGCGGTCTACGTGGTCTACAACGAGTTCGTCAACACCATGACCCAGCAGCCGATCATTCGGCAACTGGTGCCCCTGCAAGCGGCCGACGACGACGAGCGACCGACCGGGCCGATCTGGGATTACATCTACGAGCCCGATGCGCACCTGGTGCTCGACAGTTTGCTGACCCGTTATATCGAGTCGTTGGTCTACCAGGCCGTGGTCGAAAACGGCGCCTGCGAGCAGGCCGCGCGCCGCGTCGCGATGAAGGCCGCTTCCGACAACGCCGGCGAGCTGATTGATGAGTTGCAGCTGGTCTACAACAAGGCGCGCCAGGCGGCGATCACACAAGAACTCTCTGAGATCGTCAGTGGCGCCGCTGCCGTTGGATAGCGGCGCGCGGGCTGCCCGCGACGGCATTCGACTTCAGGTAAACACGCCCTTGCGCGCACTCCGCAAGGCAGAATAGAGGAATCCGCTATGAGTTCCGGTAAGGTGGTGGAAATCATCGGCGCCGTCGTCGACGTTCAGTTCCCGCGCGACGCGATGCCCAAGGTCTACGACGCACTTCAGGTCGACTCAACCGGTCTGACGCTGGAAGTGCAACAGCAGCTCGGCGATGGCGTCGTGCGCACCATTGCGATGGGCTCGACCGACGGCCTGAAGCGTGGCATCGACGCGAGCAATACGGGCTCGCCAATCAGCGTGCCCGTGGGTCCCAAGACCCTCGGCCGTATCATGGACGTGCTCGGCAAGCCGATCGATGAGAAGGGTGATATCGGCGCCGAGGAGACCTGGCCGATCCACCGCGAGGCCCCCTCGTTCGAGGAGCAGGCCGGCGCGACCGAGATCCTCGAGACCGGCATCAAGGTCATCGACCTGATCATGCCCATCTCCAAGGGCGGCAAGGTCGGCCTGTTCGGCGGTGCCGGCGTCGGCAAGACCGTCACCCTGATGGAGCTGATCCGTAATATCGGCGCCGAGCACTCCGGCTTCTCGGTGTTTGCGGGCGTCGGCGAGCGCACCCGCGAGGGTAACGACTTCTACCACGAGATGACCGAGTCCAACGTCTTGGACAAGGTCGCCCTGGTCTACGGTCAGATGAACGAGCCTCCGGGCAACCGCCTGCGCGTCGCGCTGACCGGTCTGACCATGGCCGAGTACTTCCGCGAGGAAGGCCGTGACGTGCTGATGTTCATCGACAACATCTACCGTTACACCCTGGCCGGCACCGAGGTCTCGGCACTGCTGGGCCGCATGCCGTCCGCCGTGGGCTATCAGCCGACCCTGGCCTCGGAGATGGGCGCCCTACAGGAGCGCATCACCTCGACCCACACCGGCTCGATCACTTCGTTCCAGGCCGTTTACGTCCCGGCGGACGACCTCACCGATCCGTCGCCGGCCACCACCTTCGCGCATTTGGACGCGACTCTGGTGCTCTCGCGTCAGATCGCCGAGCTGGGTATCTACCCGGCCGTGGACCCGCTGGACTCAACCAGCCGTATCCTCGATCCGAACATCGTCGGCCAGGAGCATTACGACACCGCGCGCGCGGTGCAGGGGACGCTACAGCGCTACAAGGAGCTGAAGGACATCATCGCCATCCTGGGTATGGACGAGCTGTCCGAGGACGACAAGCTGACCGTGTCCCGGGCGCGTAAGATCCAACGCTTCCTGTCGCAGCCGTTCTTCGTCGCCGAGGTCTTCACCGGCTCGCCGGGTAAGTACGTTGGCCTCAAAGACACTATCGCCGGTTTCAAGGCGATCGTCGACGGCGAGCACGACAACCTGCCCGAGCAGGCGTTCTATATGGTCGGCTCGATCGACGAGGCCGTCGCCAAAGCGGAGAAGATGTGACCGCCCGGCGGTTACGGAGGGCCTGAACCATGGCAAAGACCGTACAAGTCGACATCGTCAGCGCGGAGGGGGCCATCCACTCCGGGCCTGCGTCGATGCTCTACGCCCCTGGCGAGATGGGCCAGCTAGGTATTGCGGCGCGTCACGCGCCGCTGATTACTCGGCTCAAGCCCGGTGACGTGCGGGTCGAGGACGAGCAGGGCAAGCAGGAGCACTTCTACGTCTCCGGTGGAATGCTCGAGGTGCAACCCGACATCGTCACCGTGCTCGCGGATACCGCGATTCGGGCCGAGAATCTCGATGAGGCGAAGGCCTTCGAGGCCAAGCGGCGCGCCGAGGATGCGCTCGCCGGTCAGACCGCCGAGTTCGAGTACGCCAAGGCCCAGGCTGAACTGGCCGAGGCGATCGCCCAACTGCGCGCGATCGAGAAGCTGCGTAAGATGAGAGGCGGCTGATCTCGGCCCGTTCGCGTTGAGTTCCTGATGGCCAACCCCTGCCTGCGCGCGGGGGTTTTGCGTTTTTTGCGGTGGAAAATGCAACGGCTCCGCGCTTCGCTGCTAGGTTATGATCCAGCCAGGTGCAGGCTCCTGCTCAAACGCCCTCGCCCTCAGGGGCGAGATTTTTCGCGGAGGAATGGATGAAGCTTGGTGTCATTGTTCTCGCGGCTGGCAAGGGTACGCGGATGCGCTCCGCGTTGCCGAAGGTGTTGCATCCACTCGCCGGGCGCCCGCTGTTGGGGCATGTGCTGGATGCGGCGGCGGCACTCGGCGCGGCGCAAATCTGTGTCGTCTATGGCCATGGTGGCCAGCAGGTTCCGGCCGCCTTTCCCGAGGTTAAGGCCACCTGGGTCGAGCAACAGGAGCGGTTGGGCACTGGTCACGCCGTGCTCCAAGCCATGCCCGCCATGGCAGGCATGGATCGGGTGCTGGTGCTTTACGGCGACGTGCCGCTGATCGAGCCCGAAACCCTCAATCGACTGGTCGATGACACGGCCAGTACCAAGCTCGGGCTGCTGACCATGCAGCTTGCCGATCCCAGCGGCTACGGTCGTATCGTGCGCGATAAGAGCGAGCGGGTCTTGCGTATCGTCGAGCAAAAGGATGCGAGCACCGCCGAGTGCGCGATCACCGAGGTCAATACCGGCATCATTGTCGCTGAACAGGCGAGCCTGTCCGCGTGGCTCGGGCGCATCGGCAACGACAATGTGCAGCACGAATACTATCTCACCGACGTCATCGGGCTCGCCGTCGGCGATGGCGTCGAGGTCGCCACGACCCAGCCGGAGACCCTGGAAGAGGTGGCCGGTATCAATGATCGCGCCCAGCTCGCGACGCTCGAGCGCTATTATCAGCGCGCCCTGGCCAATCAACTGATGCTCGATGGAACCACCGTCGTCGACCCGGAGCGGCTCGATGTGCGCGGCTCGTTGATCTGCGATCAGGATGTGGTGCTGGACGTGAACCTGGTCTGCGAGGGGCGGGTGCGGATCGGCGCCAACACGCGCATCGGCCCACATTGCCTGCTCAAGAATTGCACCATCGGCGCGGGCGTCGAGGTGTTGGCGCATTCGATCATCGAGGGTGCCACGATCGGTGCCGGAGCCCGTATCGGGCCCTTTGCCCGTCTCCGACCCGAGGCCGAGATCGGCGTCGATTGCCACATCGGCAACTTCGTCGAGGTCAAGAAGTCGCGCATCGATGCCGGCACTAAGATCAATCACCTGAGCTATATCGGTGATGCCGAGATCGGTGCTGGCGCCAACATCGGCGCGGGTACTATTACCTGCAATTACGATGGTGCCAACAAGCACCTCACCCAGATTGGTGATGGCGCCTTCATCGGCTCCAACACGGCCTTGGTCGCGCCGGTGAGCGTTGGCGCCGGCGCCACCATCGGCGCGGGATCGGTCATTAGCCGTGTCGCGCCCGCCGATCAATTGACGCTGACGCGCGCACCCCAGACGACCATCCCGGGCTGGGAGCGGCCGAAGAAGGGCGAACACTAGAGGACTTCCCATCATGTGCGGCATCGTCGGCGCTATCGCCCATCGTCCCGTCTCACCGATCCTGCTCGAAGGGCTGCGGCGACTCGAATACCGTGGCTATGATTCGGCCGGATTGGCGGTGCTCGATCCGGACGGCAAGATCGGTCGTTTGCGTACCCTGGGAAAGGTCGCTCAGCTCAGCGCCGCGCACGATGAACAACCGCTCGCGGGAACCCTGGGCATCGCCCACACGCGTTGGGCCACACACGGCGAGCCCTCCACCCAGAACGCGCATCCGCACATGGCGCGCCAGCGCTGCGCGCTGGTCCACAACGGCATCATCGAGAACCATGAACTACTGCGGCGCGAGCAGATGGCTGCCGGCCATGTGTTCAGCTCGCAGACCGATACCGAGGTGGTGGTGCATGCGATCCATGATGCGCTCGAGGCCGGCCATGAGCTGGCCGACGCGCTGCGCGACACCATCGCGCGGCTGGATGGCGCCTATGCGCTCGGGGTCATCGACACCCACTACCCGGATCGCTTGGTCGCCGCGCGCCAAGGCAGTCCGCTGGTCATCGGCGTTGGCTTCCAGGAATACTTCATCGCCTCGGACGTCTTCGCGCTGCTGCCGGTCACCAACCGCTTCATCTTTCTCGAGGAAGGCGATGTCGCCGAGCTGCGCCGCGATCGGCTCAGCATCTGGAACGCCCAGGGCGAGCGGGTCGAACGCCCGTTGCGCGAGTCCTCGGTGGCGGCGGACTCGGCCGAACGCGGCCAGTATCGCCATTTCATGCAGAAGGAGATCTTCGAGCAGCCGCGCGCCGTGGCCGACACCCTGGAAGGCCGACTGAGCAGCGAAGGCGTCCTGCCCGAGGCCTTTGGCGTCGACGCCGAGCGCATCTTTGCCGCCGCCCAGGCGGTCACCATCGTCGCCTGCGGCACCAGCTTCCACGCCGGTTTGGTCGCGCGCTATTGGATCGAAGCCCTGGTCGGTCTGCCCTGCAACGTCGAGGTCGCTAGCGAGTATCGCTATCGCCAACACGTGGTCCCAAAGGACTCACTGTTCGTCACCCTCTCGCAATCAGGCGAGACCGCCGATACCTTGGCCGCGTTGCGTATCGCCAAGGAGAGTGGTTATGCGACTACGCTCGCGATCTGCAATGTGCCGGAAAGCAGCCTGGTGCGCGAGTCCGATCTGGTGCTGCTGACCCGTGCCGGGCCCGAGATCGGTGTTGCTTCGACCAAGGCCTTCACCACGCAGTTGGTCGCGCTGCTGTTGTTGACGCTGACGCTGGCGCGTCTGCATCGGACGAGCATCGGCGATCAGGCTGATGCGTCTCGCCAGGGTGGTGCGGGTCAGTGTGATCAAGATACCCTGTATCAGGGTAAGCCGCGCGATGAAAAGGCTCACGCCGCCCGCCAGGCGGAGCTATTACGCTCGCTGCCGGCGCAGCTCGAGCGCGTGCTGGCGCTCAATGACGAGGTGGCCGCGCTCGCCGAGCAGTTCGTCGAGAAACACCACTGCCTGTTTCTTGGCCGCGGCGAGGCCTATCCGATCGCGATGGAAGGCGCGCTCAAGCTCAAGGAGATCTCCTACATCCATGCCGAGGCCTATCCGGCGGGTGAACTCAAGCACGGCCCGCTCGCGCTGATCGACGAGGACATGCCCGTCGTCGTGGTCGCGCCTAACAATGCCTTGCTCGAGAAGCTCAAATCCAACCTTGAGGAGGTTCGCGCGCGCGGCGGTCAGCTCTATGTGTTTGCCGACAATCAGGTGCCGTTCCAGGAAGACCCGGGCGTGACCATCATCCGCGTGCCCGAGACCGACGACCTCATCGACCCGCTGGTCTTTACCATCCCGCTACAACTCTTGGCTTATCACGTCGCCGTGCTCAAGGGCACCGATGTCGATCAGCCGCGTAATCTGGCGAAATCGGTGACGGTGGAGTAGCCTCGGCCTGAGGTCTTCGGCCGAGGAACTTGGGGATGGGACGCTTCTCAACCCGCGTGATACGGCCGGCTCTGCTCATGCACGGCCTCGACCATGGCGGCAGCGTGGTCGGGGTTGACGTCCGGATGGATGCCGTGACCGAGGTTGAAGACATGACCGCTGCCGCGGCCGTAGCTGGCGAGCACGCGGCCAACCTCGCGCTGGATGCGCTCGGGTGAGGCGTAGAGGGTGCAGGGGTCGAGGTTGCCTTGCAGGGCGACCTTGTCGCGCACCAGCTTGCGGGCATCGGCCAGATCGGTGGTCCAGTCGACGCCGAGCGCGTCGCAGCCGGTCTCGGCCATGCGGTCGAGCCATTGGCCAGCGCCTTTGGCGAACAGCACCACCGGCACACGGCGGCCATCGGCCTCGCGCGTGAGCCCCTCGACGATGCGCTCCATGTAGCGCAGCGAGAACTCGCGGAAGTCGGAGGGCGCGAGCACGCCGCCCCAGGTGTCGAACACCATCACCGCCTGGGCGCCGCGCGCGATCTGGGCGTTCAGGTAGCTGGTGACCGATTCGGCAACCTTACCGAGCAGCTTGTGCATCAGGTTGGGCTGATCGAACATCAGCGCCTTGCTGTGGGCGAAGTTCTTGGTGCTGCCGCCCTCGATCATGTAGGTGGCCAGGGTCCAGGGCGCGCCCGAGAAGCCGATCAGTGGCACTCGCCCGTCGAGTTCCTTGCGGATCAGCGCGACCGCGTCCATCACATAGCGCAGCTCGTCCTCAGGGTCGGGCACTGCAATGGCGTCGATATCGGCGGCGCTGCGCACCGGACGCGCGAACTGAGGCCCCTCGCCTTCGGCGAAGGAGAGGCCGAGGCCCATCGCGTCGGGGATGGTGAGGATGTCCGAGAACAGGATCGCGGCATCGAGCGGAAAACGCTCGAGCGGTTGGATGGTGACCTCGCAAGCCAGCTCGGGGGCGCGGCATAGATCCATGAAGCTGCCGGCCTTGGCGCGCGTCTCGCGGTACTCGGGCAGATAACGGCCGGCTTGGCGCATCATCCAGACAGGGGTGTAATCGACGGGCTCGCGCATCAGCGCGCGCAGGAAGGTGTCGTTTTTGAGCTCGGTCACAGGCAGGTTCCGGCAGCGGTGGTGGGTGGGTGTTGTTGTCGCGGGCAGGATACTACGCCGGTTCGGATGCTGTCAGGGGCGGATGCGGGGATGCAGCTGACGTGCCGCAAACGGCTGCGGTCCGTCAGCCGCTATTGACTGCGGAAAACGGCAGGGGCTGCGGTTACAATCGCGCGATGGAAGATATCTCTCATATTCTCGATCCCCTGAACCCGGCCCAGCGCGAGGCCGTCACCGCCGATGCCGGCAATCGCCTGGTGCTGGCCGGTGCCGGCTCCGGCAAGACCCGGGTGTTGGTCCACCGCATCGCTTGGCTGCTGCAGGTCCAAGACGTGCGCTCTTGGCGCATCTTGGCCGTCACCTTCACCAACAAAGCCGCGCGCGAGATGAAGGGCCGTATCCAGGAGATGCTCGGCGATCCGGTCGGCGGCATGTGGGTCGGCACCTTTCACGGGCTGGCGCATCGCTTCCTGCGCGCGCATTGGCAGGATGCCGGGCTGCCGCAGCAGTTCCAGATTCTGGATTCGGATGATCAGTTCCGGCTGGTGAAGCGCACGTTGAAGGCGCTGGAGCTGGATGAGTCGCGCTGGCCGCCGCGTCAGGCGCAAGGCTTCATCAACAGCCAGAAGGACGAAGGCCGCCGCCCCAAGCACATCGATGCGGGCGGGGATTTCTTCCAGGAGCAGATGCTGCGCATCTACCGTGCCTATCAGGAGGCCTGCGACAAAGCTGGCAGCCTCGACTTCGCCGATCTGCTGCTGCGCGCGCATGAGCTGCTGCGGGATCGACCGGACATCCTGCATCACTACCGCGAGCGTTTCGCGCACATCCTGGTCGATGAGTTTCAGGACACCAATGCCATTCAATACGCCTGGCTGCGGTTGCTGGCGGGTGACCGAGACAACCTGTTCTTGGTCGGCGATGACGATCAGTCGATCTACGGCTGGCGCGGCGCGCGGGTCGAGAACATCCAGAGCTTCCAGCGCGACTATCCGAACACGCAGATCGTGCGCTTGGAGCAAAACTATCGCTCGACCAGCACCATCCTCGGTGCCGCCAACGCGCTAATTGCGAACAACCCGAGTCGGCTCGGCAAGAACCTCTGGACCGAGGACAGTGCCGGCGAGCTGATCCGCCGCTATGCCGCCTTCAACGAGATCGATGAGGCGCGCTTCGTCGTCGAGCGCATCCGCCGCGCGAGCCAGGAGGAAGGGCTCGCGCGCAGCGATTGCGCCATCCTCTATCGCACCACGGCGCAGTCGCGGCTGTTCGAGGAGGCGCTGATCCAGGCCGGTCTCCCGTATCGGGTCTATGGCGGTCAGCGTTTCTTCGAGCGCGCCGAGATCAAGGATGCGCTGGCCTATTTGCGCCTGATCGGCAATCCTGCCGACGACACCGCCTTCGAGCGCATCGTCAATCTGCCGCCGCGCGGGATTGGCGCGCGCACCGTCGATCTATTGCGCACCCAGGCACGCGCCGACGGCAGCACGCTCTGGCAGGCGGCGCGGGCAGCGGTCAATCAGGCCCTGTTGCCGGCGCGGGCGACGGGCGCGCTGCGCGGCTTCATCGAACTCATCCAGCGGCTGGCAACGCGCGCCGCAGGCGAGCAAGAGCAGGGGCAAGAGCAGAAGCAAGCGCTGGATCTGGAACTGCCGGATCTGGTCGCCGAGGTGCTGAAAGCGAGTGGCCTGCCGGTCCATTACGAGAAGAACAAGGACGGGCGCGGCATCGAACGACTGGAGAACCTGGAGCAGTTGGTCGAGGCCACGCGCCGCTTCGCCGCCGAGGCGCCGAACGACGAGGGCGATCTCCTCGGCAGCTTTCTCGCGCATGCCGCGCTCGAGGCCGGTGATGCGCAGGCCGACGGCTTCGAGGACAGCGTGCAGCTGATGACCTTGCACAGCGCCAAGGGGCTGGAGTTCCCGCTGGTGTTCATCACCGGAGTCGAGGAGGGGCTGTTTCCGCACAGCATGTCGGCCAGTGATCCAGTCCGACTCGAGGAAGAGCGGCGCCTATGCTACGTCGGCATCACGCGCGCCAAGCGCCAGCTCTATCTGACCCATGCCGAGAGCCGCCGGCTGCACGGGCGCGAGGAATACCCCATGCCGTCGCGCTTCCTGCGCGAGGTGCCGGCCGAGCTGATCGAGGAGGTGCGTGGCGGTGGGGGCAAGGGCAAGCGGCCGTCCGGTGGCGCCGCCAAAGTCGGCCTCGGCGCCGGCGCCGGAGCCAGCGCGCGTGGCGCCGATGCTGGCGGTGGGTTCAAGCTCGGGCAGCGTGTGCGCCATCCAAAATTTGGCTGCGGCGTGGTCTTGAACGCAGAAGGTCGCGGCGCCGGCGCCCGTATCCAGGTCAATTTCGAGTCGGCTGGCGCAAAGTGGCTGGTGCTCGACTATGCGCGTTTGGAGCCAGCCGACTGAACGCTTGATCACACCGCACGACAGAGGAGTCCGCAATGCAACGCCGAGCCTTACTCACTGGAGCCGGAGCCGCAACCCTCGCCTTGGGGGCTGGCGTGAAGCCAGCCGCAGCCAAGGCCGAGCATCGCTGGAAGATGGTCACCACTTGGCCAAAGAATTTCCCGGGCCTCGGCACCGGGGCCAATCATCTGGCTGAACTGATCGGGCAGATGAGCGGCGGGCGTGTCGAGGTCAAGGTCTATGGCGCCGGCGAGCTGGTGCCGGCCTTCGAGGTTTTCGACGCGGTCTCGCGCGGGACTGCGCAGATGGGCCACGGCTCGGCCTATTACTGGAAGGGCAAGAGCGAGGCAGCGCAGTTCTTCTCCAGCGTGCCGTTTGGGTTGACTGGACCGGAGATGAACGGCTGGCTCTACCATGGCGGTGGTATGGAGCTGTGGCGCGAACTCTACGCGCGGTTCGGATTGGTGCCGGCGGCGGCCGGGAATACCGGCGTGCAGATGGGCGGTTGGTTCAACAAGGAGATCGGGTCGGTCGAGGATCTGAAGGGCCTGAAGATGCGCATCCCAGGGCTCGGCGGCGAGGTGCTCAAGCGCGCTGGCGGTACCCCGGTGAGCTTGCCCGGTGGTGAACTCTTTACCTCGCTGCAGTCCGGGGCCATCGATGCGACCGAATGGGTCGGTCCCTATAACGATCTTGCGTTCGGACTCTACAAGGCAGCCAAATACTATTACTACCCAGGCTGGCACGAGCCAGGCACCACGCTCGAGGCCATGATCAACAAGGAGGTCTTTGATGCGCTGCCGGATGACTTGCAGGCGATCGTGCTGAACGCCTGCAAGGTGGTGAATCAGGACATGCTGGCCGAGTACGCGGCGCGCAATCCGACTGCGTTGCAGACGCTGCTTGATGAGCACGGGGTCGAGCTGCGCCAATATCCCGATGATGTGCTGCTCAAGCTGCGCACGATCGCCAACGAGGTGGTCGCCGAGATCGCCGAGAAGGATGCCTTCTCGCGCAAGACCTTTGCGTCCTATCAAAAATTCCTCACCAACGCTAGGGACTGGAGCGCGATCTCTGATTTGGTCTATCTGCGGGCACGCGATCAGCTCAAGGGTTGAGCGATGCCGGGATGTCCGCCCGGGCGGTGCGGCGTCTGATCGTGATCGGGCCGCCGCCGCTGGCCCTGTATGTGCATCTGCCTTGGTGCGTGCGCAAATGCCCGTATTGCGATTTCAATTCGCATGTGCTGCGAGATGGGATTCCCGAGGCCGCCTACATCGACGCCTTGCTGCGCGACCTTGATGCCGAGCGCGCGCGGGTCGCAACCACGTCTGATCGGGATCGGCCACTGATCTCGATCTTCATCGGCGGCGGCACGCCAAGCCTATTCTCGGGCGCGGCGATGCGTCGTCTGCTCGACGGGATCAGGTCGCGGTTCGTGGTCGCGGATGACGCCGAAGTGACGCTGGAGGCCAATCCGGGCGCGGTCGATGCCGCGCATTTCGCGGGCTATGCCGAGGCCGGGGTGAATCGGCTCTCGATCGGGGTACAGTCGATGAGCGACAGGTCGCTTGAACGGCTCGGGCGGATACATGCGAGCGCCGATGCGCTGTGCGCGGTCGCGGCGGCGCGCGCGGCCGGGATCAGTAACCTCAATCTGGACCTGATGTTCGCACTGCCTGGACAGGATCTAGCGGCCGCGCGCGACGATGTGCAACGGCTGATCGCGCTCGCACCCACGCACCTCTCCTATTACGAGCTGACGCTGGAGCCGAACACCGCGTTCTATCAGCACCCGCCCGCGGTGCCTGATCCTGATCTGGCCGATGCGATCCAGCAGCAGGGGTTCGAGCAGTTGGCGGCGGCGGGTTTCGAGCGCTACGAGATCTCGGCCTTCGCGCGGCCGGGCGCTCGTTGTCGCCACAACCTGAACTACTGGCGGTTTGGAGATTATCTGGGCATCGGCGCCGGGGCGCATGGGAAGTTGAGCGATGCGAGATCGGGGACGGTCGAACGCCGGGCGAAGAGGCGTCACCCGGATGCCTATCTGAAGGCGGGTGACCCGACAAGCTCCGTGCGGACCCTCTCGGAGCAGGATCTGATCGAGGAGTTCGCGCTCAATGCCTTTCGGCTGGTCGAGGGCTTCACGGCGGCGGACTTCGAGCGCAATACCGGGCTGAGCGCAGACGCCCTTGCACCCGGCTTGCGTGCCGCAGCGGAGCTTGGGCTGGTGTCGCGCGTTGACACTGGAGCTGCAAACCCGGTCGTGATCCGCCCAACCGTGCACGGTCTCGCGTTCTTGAACGATCTGATTGCGGGTTTTTCTGCCTGAGAAGGAGGCTGAGTTGCGAGCTTGAATGGCTTCTGGGGTGCCCAATGCAGCATTTCCAGACGGTTTCTGAAATCTGAATCGTGGCGGCTAAGTTCTGTGCTCGAATGGCTGCTGAACAGCGAACAGGGCTAGGGTGTTCAGGATGAAGATGTCCCAACGAAAAAAGGCCGAGCGATGGCTCGGCCTTTGGTTCAGTCACCGCTGGCGCTAACCTGCTGGGCTGGCCGCGTAGGCCAGCCGAGTGAGGTCAGCGCGGCGACCGCACTCAGGCGGCGGCGCGCGTCTCTTCCTGAGTGCTGGTGCCTTCGATGTAGTGACCATTGTCACCGCGAATCTCGATCTTGCGCGGCTTCATGGCCTCCGGCACCTCACGCACCAAGTCGATGTGCAGCAGCCCGTTCTCGAGCCTTGCGTCGACCACCTTCACATAGTCGGCGAGCTGGAAGCGACGCTCGAAGCTGCGGGTTGCAATACCGCGATAGAGGTAGCGCCGCGAGTCTTCGTCGTCATTCTGCTGGCGCGAGCCGGTCACCGTGAGCAGATTCTCCTTGGTCTCGAGACCCAGGTCGCCCTCGGCGAAGCCCGCTACCGCCATGGTGATGCGGTACTTGTTCTCGTCCTCGACCTCGACGTTGTAGGGCGGATAGCCGCCGGCCTCGTTGCGAAACGCATTTTCGAGCGAGGGCGCCATCCGGTCGAAGCCGATCATGGAACGGAACAGGGGTGAGAAGTCGATGGTTGTCATCTGCATATTCTCCAAATGAGCAATATGGTTGGGGTTGGCGTTCCCGAGGAACCGCCGGTTTCAGTGCGAACGCCGAGTTGGCCGTCCGCGTTATGTAAAGTAATACAGCTTGCTGGTTTTGCAAGCCAACATGGATAAATTGTCATCTTTCCTGCTGGCTTGGCCCGACGGCCTTAGCATCCCTGATCGGAGGCGTCTTCGAACGGCGGCTGCTTGAGCGCCGCGCGGGCCTGCTTGGCCTGTTCGATACCGCCGAGCGAGAATAGCCAGATCTGCTCGACGAGCGCGTCGAGGCGTTCGGCAACGGGCGGGCGATCCGGATGCAGGCGCGAGATGATCGGCGTGGCGTGATGATAGTAGAGGATCTGTCCGATCACGCTTGCGGCACAGTCGATGGTCAATGGATCGTTGGTGCGGGTCTCGAGGAGCGTGGCGACGATCTCGTACAGCTCGCGCGCGTCTGGCTCGAGGTGCTCGGCGACGATCCGGTCGAGCACCTCGGTCGGGCGCATCATCTCGTTGAAAAACAGCGTGCTTGGTCGAACCTGTCCTTCGCTGTCGTTGTCGCAACGCAGGAATTCCTCGAGCAGGGCCTGAATATGCACACGCAGGCGTTGCTCGGGTGGGGCATCGGGTGGCAGAAAGGCGGTTCGGCGCGCGCGCAGGGTCTCGAACAAGCGCCCGTAGATCGCTTCATAGAGGCTTCGTTTGTCGCCAAAGTGGTAATGCACGGCGGCCACGTTGGCCTCGGCACGCCCACAGATCTCGCGGATGGTGGCGGCGCGATAGCCGTGCTCGGCAAAGACCTCGAGTGCCGCCTGCAGCAGGCGCTCGCGTGTGTTATGCGTGGGTTCGGTGTCCGGCAAGACAGTCTCCTCGGCTGCTCGGCGTCATTATTTTAGAACACCGAGCATGATGACCGAGGGCTTCGTGTAAACTCCATCGGTTTGTTTCTCTTCTCACCACGGACCCTTTGCGACGAGGTCGAGTCGGTTGGATAACGACCATAACGTGCCAGATCGCCACGGTTCGGACCGCTCCGGCACGGCGCAAGCACGCACCCAACGCCCACCTGCGGCACCCCGAAAAGGCCGCCGCCGCCGGCAGCCTACCGGGCCGGTGCTCGGCATCCTCGACTGGCTCGCGCGTCTGGTCAAGGCGGGCCTGGCGATGCCGTTCGATCTGGCCGTGATCGGCGTCTTCGCGGCGGCGGTGGTGGTGCAGGCGCTCGAGGCCGAGGTGCCGCCGATCGAAGCGCTGACCGAGGTCAAGTTCGAGGAACCGCTGCGCATCTTCGCCGCCAATGGCGCGCTGATGGCCGAGTTCGGCGTGCAGCGTCGGCGCGCGGTGGCGATCGAGCAGATCCCGCCGCTGCTGATCAAGGCCTTCATCTCCGCCGAGGATAGCCGTTTTTTCACCCATGACGGGATCGATGCGATCGGCTTGACGCGCGCGGCGGTGAGCGTGGCCAAAAGCGGCGAGGCGACCCAGGGTGGCAGCACCATCACGATGCAGGTGGCGCGCAACTTCTTCCTGACCCGCGAGAAGACGGTCAAGCGCAAGCTGATCGAGATCATGCTCGCCTGGAATCTAGAGGCCCGGTTGAGCAAGGACGAGATCCTGAGCCTTTATCTCAACAAGATCTTCTTCGGCCATCGCGCCTACGGGGTCGCGGCCGCCGCCGAGTTCTATTACCAGAAATCACTCGATCAACTGACGGTGGCGGAGATGGCGATGCTCGCGGGTTTGCCGAAAGCGCCCTCGGCGAACAACCCGCTCTCCAATCCCGAGCGAGCACTTGAGCGCCGCGATTACATCCTCGAGCGCATGCACGCGTTTGGCTATATCGACGACACCGACTTCCTGCTCGCGAGCACCGCGCCCTTGAGCGCAAAACGCTATATCCCCGCGATCGAGCTGCGTGCCGATTATCTCGCCGAGATGGCGCGCCAAGAGGTGGTCGAGCGCTACGGTCAGGAGGATGCCTACCGTCTCGGCTTACGCGTCTATACCACGGTCGACGCAGGGCTGCAACGCGCCTCCGATGCGGCGCTGCGCAAGGGGCTCAGAGCGTACAACGAGCGCCATGGCTACCATGGCCCGGAGGCGCAGGTTGAGCATGTCGGCGCCAAGACCCATGAGGCACTAGACGCGCTCCTTGCCGAGCGTCCGCGCGTCCCCGGGTTGCCGGTGGGGATCGTGGTCAGTGCCTCGGCGTCGCGCGCCGAAGTCTACCTAGGGCAGGGCGAGACGCGCGGTCTCGAGCTGGCGCAGGTCAAGTGGGCGCGGCGGTTCAGGACCGAGAACGCGCGCGGAGCGGCGCCGCGTCGCGTCACCGATGCCGTGGCCGTCGGCGATGTGATTCGGCTGCGGCAGACCGAGGACGGCGATTGGCGATTGGCGCAGGTGCCCAAGGTGGGCGGCGCGCTGGTGGCGCTGGCGCCCGAGGATGGCGCCATCCGCGCCCTCTCCGGCGGCTATGCCTTCGAGTGGAGTAAGTTCAATCGGGCCGTGGATGCGAGGCGTCAACCCGGCTCGACCTTCAAGCCCTTCGTCTATGCGGCGGCCCTGGAAAAGGGCTATACGCCCGCGAGCCTGGTCAAGGATGAACGCTTCGAGATGCCTTCGGCCGGTGGCATGTGGCGACCGAAGAACGCGGATGGGAAGTTCATGGGGCCAATCCGCATCCGCGTCGCCTTAACAAAGTCGCGCAATCTTGCCGTGGTCAATTTAGTTGATCGAATGAGCGTCGATTACGCCCGTGAGTACATCCAACACTTCGGTTTCGCGCCCGAGACCATCCCGCCGGATCTGTCGATGGCCTTGGGCTCGGGCTCGGTGACCCCGCTCGAGCTGGCGCGGGGTTTTGCCGTATTCGCCAATGGTGGCTATCGGGTGCAACCCTATCTGATCGAGCGGATCGAAGATGCGCAGGGTCAACGGCTGTTCGAGGCGCAGCCGTTACGCGCCTGCATGACGTGCTGGATCGACGCCGATGTGGATGCGGCCCAGGTGCTGCCGATTGGCGCCTCCGATGATCCGCGCGCTCCGCGCGTGATCGATCCGCGCATCGCCTACAACATCGACTCCATGCTGAAGGACGTGATTCAATCGGGGACCGCGACCCGCGCACGGCGCCTGAAACGCGAGGATATCGCCGGCAAGACGGGCACCACCAATGAGTCGCGCGACTCCTGGTTCGCTGGTTATCAGCCCCAGCTCATGGCGGTCGCATGGGTGGGTCGCGATGACAACAGCCCGCTCGGGCGCGGCGAGTGGGGCGGGACTGCCGCGCTTGGGATCTGGATCGATTTCATGGAGGAGGCCCTGGCTGACCTCCCGGTCGCGACCATCAAGCGCCCCGAGGGGATGGTGCCGGTGCGCATCAGCCTGCACAGTGGTGAGGTGACGCAATCGCGCAGTAATAGCCGCATCGAATATATCCGCGACGAGTATCGACTCATGACTCTGGGGCCGGACCCGGTGCGGTACTCGAAACAAGAGGCGCCGCCGCAGCAGCGACGGCGCACTGCGCCCCGGATGCTTGATGAGTTGTTCTAGTTTTCTGAGCTGCCTATGCGGCAGTGAATGAAGCAGTCCTTTTAAACAACAGCAGGACATCGAAGGGGTTGCAGACCGCCTCGCCGCGCCAGTTGTAGCCGTTGTACCAGGTCGGTGAGGAAGGCGAAGCGGATATGGGCGTCGGAATCCTTGATCACCGAATAGAGATTACGCAGCCCGTCGCGCATCGCTCGCGCGGTCTCCGGATTGGTCAAGTTGTCGAGGATTGGCTTGTCGTATTCATCGACCAGCACCACCACCCGCTCGCCGGTTGCGGCATGCGCCTTGCGGATCAGCTCGGCAAAGCAACCGCTAACGCTGGACTGAGTGCAACGGATGCCGAGCGCCTGCTGATTGAGGTCGAGCTGCTCGCAGATCTTGCCCTCCAGTTCTGCCGGATTCCCAACAACACCGCCGCCGAAGCTGAGGCGGATGACCGGGAAGCGTCTCGACCAATCCCAGCGGTCATAAGCTTCCAGCCCCTCGAACAGCGCCTGATGACCGCTGAATAGCTCGGCGAGCGTATCCAAGAACAGGCTCTTGCCGAAGCGGCGCGGGCGCGAGAGGAAGTAATAAGTTCCCCTCGTCGATCAGCCGCAGCGCGAAGCCGGTCTTGTCGACATAGTAATAGCCGCCTTCGCGGATCACGCGGAAGGTCTGGATGCCGATCGGTAACCGTTGGCGGGGCATGGGCTTGGCTCGATTGTGCAAAATGGAAGCATCTCAGCTCCCGGTGCTCACGTGATGCGTTGCCTCAATATAGCGGTCGAAGATTGTCGAGCCCAAGCCCTCATCTAACCTCATGATGCGCCAGTGGATGACCGCCGTCGCGGTAAAAGAGGTAGCGTTTGCGGCCCGCTTGGCGGATCTCGGGGTCATGGTCGAGCGGCTCGCACAGGCGCTCGAAGCGGCTGTGGAACGCCGGAACCTCGGCGCTGGGGCTGAGGTTGATCAGCACCTGATTTTCCTCCTCGGGTCGACCGTCGCTGCTGATCAGGATGGGGGTGAGCGCCGCATCGGTCTCGCCGACCAGCCCATGCGGGAGGAAGCTGTCTTCGCGGAAGCTCCACAGCAGCCGATCGAGGTGACGCGCCTGGCGTGCGTCCGGGCAGTAGATGAGCACGCGTGGCGGCTTGGCATCGTCAGGCGCGCGCTTGCGGATGCGCTCGACCAGACGACAGGTGAGTCCGAAGCGATCGCTGCGGCTGCCGTCCTTGAGGATGTAGAAGTCGACTCGGGTCATCAGGGCGGCACCTCCATAGCGGTGGCACCGACAGCGCAGCGGCTGTGATGCCGCTGGCGGCTGTCGCGCGGTGATTCAGACGCCCTCGCCTTGGCTCTGACCGGCCCGATCGAGCAGGAATTGGCTCAGCAGCGGCACCGGTCGCCCGGTCGCGCCCTTCTCTTTGCCAGTGAGCCAGGCGGTACCGGCGATGTCCAGATGCGCCCAGGTGTAGGCCTTGGTGTAGCGCGAGAGGAAGCAGGCGGCGGTGATGGCGCCGCCGTCGCGGCCGCCAACGTTGGCCATGTCGGCGAAGTTGCTGTCGAGCTGCTGCTGGTAATCGTCCCAGAGCGGCAGGCGCCAGACGCGGTCGGCGCTGGTCTCGCCGGCTTGGGTGAGGGCCTCGGCGAGGGCGTCGTCGTTGGCGAACAACCCGGACGGATGGCGGCCGAGGCCGACGATGCAGGCGCCGGTGAGGGTGGCCATGTCGATCACCAGGGCCGGGTCGAAGCGCTCGACATAGGTCAGTGCGTCGCAGAGGATCAGCCGGCCCTCGGCATCGGTGTTGAGGATCTCGATGGTCTGCCCGGAGAGGCTGGTGACGATGTCGCCGGGCTTGTTGGCGGCGCCATCGGGCAGGTTCTCCGAGGCCGGCACCACGCCGATGACGTTCAGCGGCAGCGCCAAGTCGCACAGCGCGCGCATCGCGCCGATCACGCCCGCGCCGCCGCACATGTCGTACTTCATCTCGTCCATCGCCTCGGCGGGCTTGATCGAGATGCCGCCGGCATCGAAGGTGAGTCCCTTGCCGACGAGTACGACGGGCTTGTCGTCATTGCGGCCGCCGCGGTACTGCATGATGATGAACTTGGCCGGCTGCCGACTGCCACGGCTGACCGAGAGCAGGGCGCCCATGCCGAGTTCGGCCATGGTGTCCTCTTCGAGGACCTCGACCAGGAGCTTGTCGGAATGCTCGGTGAGCGCGACGGCCTGATCGGCGAGATAGCTTGGGGTGCAGAGGTTGCCGGGCAGGTTGCTGAGATCGCGCGCCAGCGCGACGCCGTCGGCGATGGCGAGGCCCTGTGCGGCGCCGCGCTCGGCCAGTTCGGTCTGCGCGCCATCCTGAATCCAACAGTCGAGTTCGGCGAGTGGCGCTGCGGCCTCGGTAGCGGGTTTCTTGGTCTCGGTGTAGCGATAGGCGCTCTGCGCGGCGAGCAGGACCGTGTGGCGCACACATTGATAGGTGTCCATGCCGTTCGGCTCGAGCGCTGTGAGTGTGCAGAGGGCATGATCGAGGCGGGCGGCATCGAGTCGCGACAGCGCCGCCTTCAGCGCCTTCTCGTAAGCGGCGCGGTCGAATTCCTCGTGCTTGCCGCAGTTCACCAGCAGCAGGCGCTTGGCGTTGACGCCAGCGACGCCATAGAGCATCAGCGCGCCGCCGATCTTGCCGTCGAGATCGCCCTGCTCGAGCACTGCGGTCAGGGCGCTGTTGCTGGCGGCATCAATGGTCTTGGCGGCATCGGAGAGCTGGCGCTCGCTGAAGACGCCGAGGATCAGGCACGGGGTCTCGACCTGGGTCAGGTCCTGGCTGGTGATCTTGGATTGCATCGAAGCTCCTGAGGCGGCTGGGCGAGGGCTTGGGTTACTATCCCAAGTCTATCAGGCTCAAAAGTCTATCAGGTATCGTCTTGGTGTCCGCGCCGCAGGCCATTCGTGATGGCCGGCTTGCCTGGCATCCCGCCTGAAACGTCGTCTGAAAGCCTGCCCGCACGCCTGTCTGACATGAGTGGAGCGCCGTTGCCTATCCTCGATCGCTATCTCGCCGGCGCCGTGATCGGTGGCACGCTGTTGGCTTTGGGGGTACTGATGCCGTTGCTGGCGGTCTTCGTGCTCACCGATGAGATCAGCGGGGTGGGCGACGGGGGTTACGCGCTGAGCGATGCGCTGTGGTTCGTGACCCTCTCGATGCCGCGTTATCTGTATCAGGTGTTTCCGATCGCGACGCTGATCGGGGCTTTCATCGGTCTCGGGCAGCTTGCCGCGCGTTCGGAGTTGGTCGCGATGCGCGCGGCGGGCCTATCGATCGCGCGCATCGTGCGCGGCGCGATGGTGGGCGGTCTGCTGCTGGCGGTGGGCGCGACGGCCGTGGGTGAGTTGGTGGCGCCAGCGGCCGAGCGGCATGCGATCGCCGTGCGCGCGAGCGCACGCAGCAACGATGCCGTGCAGATGAGCGGGCAAGGGCTATGGGCACGCGATGGTAATGCCTTCATCAACGTGCGAAGCATCGAGGCTGGGGCCGCGTTGTCCGATATCGATCTTTTCGTGATCGAGGACAATCGGTTGAACGTCGCCACGCATGCGCGCGAGGCCCGCTACAGCGAGGGACAGTGGGTCTTGACGGATATCGAGCGCAGTCGCATCGGCGTCGATCGGGTCGAGGTGGAGCGTGTCGAGCGCGCGCGTTGGGACTCGCTGCTCAATCCGCGCCTGCTGGAATTGATCGTCGTCGAGCCGCAGGCGTTGTCGGTTTGGGGGCTGTATCGGTATCTGCGCTACATGCAGCGGACCGAGCAGGATGCGGGCGCGCATGCGGTCGCGTTTTGGGCCAAGCTGGTTCAACCGCTGTTGATCCTGGCGATGATCTTCGTTGCCATCCCGGTATTGCTGGGTTCTGCCCGGAGCAGCAGCACCGGGATCAAGCTCTTTATCGGCATTGCGCTGGGTATCCTGTTCTATCTCGTCAGTCGCACCTTCACCTATCTGGCGTTGCTGTACGGGATGAGCCCGGCGCTTGCGGCCTTTGCGCCGCCGCTGCTGTTTACGACTGGGGCACTCATCGTGCTGCGGCGCGTTGGATGAGGCGCTGTTGAACACATCGGCCTGGAGATAAGCGATGCACTATCCGACCATCGAAGATCAAGTGGGCAACACCCCGCTGGTGCGGCTGCAACGGCTGCCCGGCGAGACCAGCAATTGCATCCTCGCCAAGCTCGAGGGCAACAATCCGGCGGGTTCGGTGAAGGATCGGGCCGCGCTGAGCATGATCCGCCACGCCGAACAGCGCGGTGCGATCCGCCCCGGCGATACCCTGATCGAAGCGACCAGCGGCAACACCGGTATCGCATTGGCGATGGCTGCCGCGATCAAGGGTTATCGGATGCTGCTGATCATGCCGGAGCATATGAGCGTGGAGCGGCGCCAGTCGATGGCGGCCTACGGCGCCGAGATCCGGCTCACGCCGAAGGACGGCAGCATGGAGGCGGCGATCGATCTGGCGCGCGAGCTGGAGGCGCAAGGGCTGGGTGTGCGCTTGGATCAGTTCTCGAATCAGGATAATCCGCTGGCCCATTATGAAGGCACCGGCCCGGAGATCTGGCGCGATACCGAGGGTCGGGTGACCCATTTCGTCAGCGCCATGGGCACGACGGGCACCATCATGGGGGCGAGTCGGTATCTGAAAGCACAGAATCCGGCCGTGCGGATTGTCGGCGTGCAGCCGGAGGAGGGCTCGAGCATCCCTGGTATCCGGCGCTGGCCCGAGGCCTATTTGCCCAAGATCTACGAGCCCTCGCGGGTCGATCGCGTCATCGATGTCTCGCAGACCGAGGCCGAGGAGACGATGCGCGCACTGGCCGCGCGCGAGGGGATCTTTGCCGGTGTCTCGTCGGGTGGCGCGGTGGCTGCGGCGCTCAAGCTCGCGGCCGAGGTCGAGGACGCTCTGATCGTGGCGATCATCTGCGATCGCGGTGATCGCTATCTGTCGACCGGTGTCTATCCCGAGCGCTAGCGGGCCGGCGTGGCGCTAGACGCTCGGTGTGGCGCTTCTCTTAGACCTGCTCAGATGGGGCTGCCGGTGGTGATCAGCTTCAGTATCTCGATGGAGATGAGCGCGCCGACCACCAGCATGACCAAGAACATCAACAAGAGGGAGCGGCTGATACGGCGGTTGATGTCCTTGCCCTGCTGCTCGATCACCTCCTGCAAGTGCGGGAAGTGTTTGTCCTGTCCCTGGGAACGCTTGTCCGTGGCCTCGATGCGTTTTTCCAGCCGCGTGAGGCGTTGCTCGATCTCGTCGCGCAGGTTCGTCAAACGGGTCTCGCTGCTTTCCTGCTGGCGTTCGATCGTCTGTTGGATGGACGAGATGCGTCTGTCGATCTGCTCGCCCTGACCTTTGAGGAATCGGCGCTGCTGCTCGAGCGCGACTTCGATGGCCTCGAGCCGTTCGAGCTGATCTTGTTGATTGCGCACCGGGGCGATGATGGAAAGTTCCTCGAGCCAGTTGCCGAGGTTCTCTTTGATGAAATCGATGTCTTTTTGGCGAAGAGTCATGGTTGCTCTGGAAATGATCGTCGGCTTTGAAAGAAGGGGATAGCGAGTGTATCAGGGCGCTGCCCGGCCTGCGGCATCCCTGCGGCATCAGGCGAGGCGCGTTATGATCGGCGCCGACATTGGGAATGACAGAGTAGGTGAGGCACGATGAGCCGGAAATCCAAGGCGTTGCCGGCGCAACCGATCGAGGCCGTGATCGAATCGCTCGCCCATGATGGGCGCGGGGTCGCGCGGGTCGAGGGCAAAACCGTGTTCGTGCATGGTGCCTTGGCCGGGGAGCGCGTGCGCTTGCGGCTGACTCGGCGCTTGAAGCGCCATGACGAGGCCGTGGTGAGCGAGGTGTTGGAGCCCTCGGCGCAGCGAGTCGAGCCGCGTTGCGCGCACTTTGGCGTCTGTGGTGGCTGCGCGCTGCAGCACATGGACCCAGCGGCGCAGATCGAGAATAAACAGGCGATCCTGGCCGATGTGCTGCAGCGCCTCGGTGGCCTGGCGCCGGCGCGCTGGCTGCCGCCGCTGGCCGCCGAGGGTGCCGAGGCGCACTGGGGCTATCGGCGCAAGGCGCGGCTCGGGGTGCGCTGGGTGGCGAAGAAGGGTCGGGTGCTGGTCGGCTTTCGCGAGCGTGGCTCGAGCTTCATCGCCGATGTGCGGCGCTGCGAGGTGCTGCATCCGAGCGTGGGCGAGCGGCTCGAGGATCTGGCGCGGCTGATCGAGGGTCTGAGCATCCGCGAACGGCTGCCGCAGATCGAGGTGGCGCAGGGCGACGGGCCGGTGGTGCTGGTGTTTCGGGTACTGGACCCGCCCTCGGCGGCCGATTGCGAGCGGCTGCTCGGCTTTGCCGCCGAGACTGGTTTTCATGTCTATCTGCAGGAGGGCGGGGTCGAGAGCATCCGCCCGCTGCCCGATCAGGGGATCGAGCTTGGCTACAGCCTGCCGACTCAGGGGCTGACGTTCGGCTTCGAGCCGACCGATTTCACGCAGGTGAATCTTGAGCTGAATCGGCGGATGATCGATCAGGCGCTGGCGCTGCTCGATCCGCAGCCCGCCGAGCGCGTGCTCGATCTGTTCTGTGGGCTCGGCAATTTCACACTGCCGATCGCGCAGCGGGCGCGCGAGGTCGTCGGGGTCGAGGGCGATGCGGGCTTGGTGGCGCGGGCCGAGGCCAATGCCGTGCGCAATGGGGTTGAGAATGCGCGCTTTTACAGCGCCGATCTCTATGCGCAAGGTGGTGCGCAAAGTGGTGCGCAAGCGGGCGCACAAGGGAGTGTGCAAGTGGGCGCGCCGTCTCGCCAACGCCCGGCCGCATCGCCCTTGGCCGGTGCCCCCTGGCTTGATCAGCCCTTCGCTAAGGCGTTGCTCGACCCGCCGCGCAGCGGTGCGCTCGAGGTGCTGGATGGGCTTGCCGGTTCCGGTGTGAAGCGCATCCTGTATGTGTCCTGCTACCCGGCGACGCTGGCGCGTGATGCAGCCAAGCTGGTTGGCGAACTCGGCTTCCGGCTCGAGGCGGCGGGCGCGATGGATATGTTTCCCCACACGGCGCACCTGGAGGCGATGGCGCTGTTCGAGCGCGCTTGAGGCGCTCGCCTATCAGGCTGAGATGAGGCAACAGCGATGGCGACTGAGATCGAGCGTAAATTCCTCGTCCGCGACGACAGCTGGCGCGCGCAGGCGTTGCCCGGCGTGCGGCTGATGCAGGGCTATCTGGCGTCGACGCCGACGGTGACGGTGCGCGCGCGACTCGAGGGCGAGCAGGGCGTGCTGACGCTCAAGGGCGCGACCCACGGCATCCGTCGCAGCGAATACGAGTATTCGATTCCGGCCGAGGATGCCAAGGCCATGCTGAGCGAGCTAGCCCAGACCGGGATCATCGAGAAGACCCGCTATCGAGTGCGCTGCGGCCCGCAGACCTGGGAGCTGGATGTCTTTGCCGGCGACAATGCCGGCCTGGTGGTGGCGGAATTGGAGCTGAGCCGCGAAGACGAGCCCTTCGAGCGCCCGAGCTGGATCGGGGCCGAGGTCAGCGATGATCCGCGCTATTACAACGCCAACCTGGCGCGTCATCCGTTCAAGCACTGGTGAGGCGATCCGTGCGCATCTAAGAATCCGGTCTTACTTGACAGCCGTTAAGATCACTCTAAACTGAAGACTCTCATGAGGTTATAGAGTTTTCATCCAGTAAAATGTCAACAGTTGATTGGGTTTGCCGCGCGCTTCATCCTCGCTGGCTGCGTCAGGTGATGATGGCGAGTGCCTGTCTGGGGTTGGTCTTGACCTTGAGTGGCTGCACCAAGACCGCACCGACTCGCGACGTCGAGATGGCGGGTGAGCGCTTCGATCTCAGCGGGCTCGAGCCAAAGCGCGCTGATCTGGTCACGGCCGCGCTCGCGCAGATTGGGACGCCCTATGCGTATGGGGGGGCGACACCGCATCAGGCGCTCGATTGCAGTGGGCTGACCTTGGTCGCCCATCAGGCGGTCGGCATGCAAATCCCCCGCGTTTCGACGCAGCAACAGGCGGCGGCTCGGCCATTGCAGGGGCCTCCCAAACCGGGCGATCTGGTGTTCTTCCGCACGGCACCGAGCCAGTATCACGTCGGCCTGATGGTGGATCGGCAGCGCTTCGTCCATGCCTCGACCTCGAAGCGGCGCGTGCGACTCGCGAGCCTCGGCAATCCCTATTGGCAGAAACGTTTCCTTGGGGCCGGCAGTTATCTGTAGCGGGTTTGACGGGCGCTCAAGACGGGCGCGCAACAGGAACGCCGCTAGGCAGGCACCTCATCGGGTAGGAACGTCACCCGGAGTCCACTGTCTACGCTTGGTGAAAACAGCGCTGTGTGGTCGCGTGGCCGGCTGCACTCGCGTTTTTAGGGCCATTGATGCACAATGGCCGGCGGTCCGGCCTTGCGTGGTGACACCGGGCCGTTCGAGCAATCTCAGTCCACGCTCTGAAGGAGACGTCAGAATGTCCGATAAGCCAATGAACAAGAGCCGTCGTGACGCCGTCAAGATGATGCTTGGTGGTCTCGCCTCGGTGCCGCTGGTTAACCTGGTTGGCATTGCCGCCGCCCAGGCCCAGGATCTGCCGCATGTTGATCCGGCCACCGACCCGACCGCGCAAGCGCTCAAGTACGCCGAAGACGCAGCCAGCGCCGATCGCGCCGCCGCAGGTCGTCCGGGCAAGCCACCGGAAGAGCAGTTCTGCCACAATTGCCAGTTCGTGCTGGCCGACTCGGGTGAATGGCGCCCGTGCAGCCTGTTCCCCGGCAAGGCCGTGCATGAGACCGGCTGGTGTGCATCCTGGACGCTGAAGGCCGGCTAAGACCGCGCCTCCGTTTGCGGCATCTCGCCGTTCTGCGGGGCGTTTTTTCGCCCCGCGTTAGCCCCGCTTACCGTTCTTCCTCGTCCTTCCCGCTCAGTGCCCTGTCGGCTCCACACTCGCTTCCGTCGCGCCGATGCCTGCTGATCAAGCGCCCACGCATAGGCCCTTGCCTCGAATCCCTAACCTAGCCTTTATCGATCGGCGATGTACGCGAGCGTGCCGCCCCGATAACCTCCTGTTGTTCCGTTGTGTTGGATGTGAGTCATGAGTCTCGCGCTCCTGCCGGTTACCCGGCAACTGCTGATCCGGGCGTTGCTCTGGGCGCTCATCGGCGCCATTTATGCCCCCTTATTCGTGGTCCTCGAGGCGCTATTAGCCCCCATGCTGGGGGTCTTCGCGTTGGTGGGGGCCGCTGCCTGTGCTGGCGCGATCGGCGCCGCTTACTACAGTGCGCGGCAGGTGGCCTTGGCGGCCAGCCTGATCGGCGCGCTCGCGACGCTGTTCGTGCTCATCCTGTTTCACGACCAAGCCCTGTTTTGGCAGGCCGCGTTGCTCTGCGGTGTGCTGGGTCTGGCAACCGGGCTTTTGGTCGATTTCCCCAGCCGCTGCACCGCGAATGTGCCAGCGAAGGCCTTGGTGGGCGCGTTGTCAGGTGTCGCCTCCGGGGCGGTGCTCTCGGCGTTGGCCTTATTCGGGCTCGGGCTCTCGTCGGTGGTTGCGGTTGCCTTCCTGGTGTCGGTCAACGGTGTGATCTATGTCGCCTCCGTGCGTTGGGTCGTGACTGCCGCCGGTGGCTTGCCGCGGCGTTGGTGTCCGGTCGCCGAAGGTTTGGTCATCGGCCTGGTGGCGATCATCGTCGGCGGCAGCGTTTGGGCCTTTGCGAGCACGCTGTCCGGGTATGACCAGCCCGGGCTGTTCCTGCAGGTGATCGAGACCACGTCCTCGGGCTTGCCGGTTGCCGCCGCAGCTGGCCTGGCCGCCGGCAGCGTGACCGGGGCCTTGCTGGAGCTGTTCGATTTTGACTGGGTTGATGATCTATGAACGGTCCGAGACGCGCGTCTTCGGGGCCTAGCGGCGGGGTCGGTTGATGGCGGCGCGCAAGGGCGATCGGCGTTGGATGCAGCGCCATCTCAAGGATCCGTATGTGCAGCAGGCACAGCGCGAGGGCTATCGTTCGCGGGCGGCGTACAAGCTGATCGAACTCGATCAGCGCGATCGCTTCCTGCGACCGGGCCAATGCGTGGTCGATCTCGGCGCGGCACCGGGCGGTTGGTCTCAGGTTGTGGCCAAACGCAACGGGCCGAAAGGGTGCGTGTTTGCCATCGATCTGCTGGAGATGGAACCAATCGCCGGGGTCGATGTCGTGCGCGGTGATTTCCGCGAGGCCGAGGATCTCGCGCAACTGAGCGCACGGATCGGCGATGCGGGGGTCGATCTTGTGCTTTCGGATATGGCCCCAAACGTGTCGGGAATGCCGGCGGTGGACCAGCCACGCATGATGTACCTGGTTGAGCTGGCGATCGATTTCGCGGCGCGGTACGCAAAACCGGGTAGCGCACTGGTCGTCAAAGCGTTTCAGGGCGAAGGCTTCGACCACATGCTCAAGGATCTGCGACAAGGGTACAAGCAGGTCCATATTCGCAAGCCAGCGGCCTCCCGGTCCACAAGCCGCGAGGTTTATCTGGTAGCGAAAGGGCGTCAAGTCCGGTAACGTCCAACTTAACGACATTCCATTTTCGCGGTCCCCCGAGCCAGCCGGTTCGAGCACCGCCGTTCTTAAAGAGGCCGATGCCGTGAGCGACATGGCGAAAAATTTAATCCTTTGGGTGGTCATCGCGATCGTGCTGATGTCCGTGTTCAACAACTTCACGGCTACGCAGTCGAGTCCGCAGACCCTGGCCTATTCCGATTTCATCAGGCAGGTCCAACAGGGCCAGGTGAAAGAGGTGACGGTACAGGGACGCACGATCGATGGCGTTAACCAGAACGGGCAACGTTTCACCACCTACAGTCCCGACGACAATGGGCTGATAGGCGATCTGCTCAACAATGATGTCGAGATCCGAGCCGCGCCTCCCGAGAAGCCCTCGGTGCTGATGCAGATCCTGATCAACTGGTTCCCGCTGTTCATCCTGATCGGCCTGTGGATCTTCTTCATGCGGCAGATGCAGGGCGGCGGCGGTGGCCGCGGTGCCATGTCCTTCGGCAAGAGCAAGGCGCGCATGCTGAGCGAGGATCAGGTCAAGGTCACCTTCGCCGATATGGCCGGCGCCGATGAGGCCAAGGACGAGGTGGTCGAGGTCGTCGATTTCCTGAAAGACCCGTCCAAGTTTCAGAAACTCGGCGGCAAGATCCCCAAGGGCGTGCTCATGGTCGGCCCGCCCGGCACCGGTAAGACGCTGCTCGCGCGCGCCATCGCCGGCGAGGCCAAGGTGCCGTTCTTCACCATCTCTGGCTCGGACTTCGTCGAGATGTTCGTCGGCGTCGGCGCCTCGCGCGTGCGCGATATGTTCGAGCAGGCGAAGAAGCACGCGCCCTGCATCATCTTTATCGATGAAATCGACGCGGTCGGTCGTCATCGTGGGGCTGGCTTGGGCGGCGGGCACGACGAGCGCGAGCAGACGCTGAACCAGTTGCTGGTCGAGATGGATGGCTTCGAGGGCAACGAGGGCGTGATCGTGATCGCCGCGACCAACCGCCCCGACGTGCTCGATCCGGCCTTGCTGCGTCCTGGTCGTTTCGATCGCCAGGTGGTGGTGCCGTTGCCCGATGTGCGTGGTCGCGAGCAGGTGCTCAAGGTGCACATGCGCAAGATCCCGACCGCCGAGGATGTGACCCCGTCGCTGATCGCACGCGGCACGCCGGGCTTCTCCGGTGCCGACCTGGCCAATCTGGTCAATGAGGCGGCCTTGTTCGCGGCGCGTTCCAACAAGCGCCTGGTCGACATGGAGGACCTCGAGAAGGCCAAGGACAAGATCATGATGGGCGCCGAGCGTCGTTCGATGGTCATGTCGGAGGACGAGAAGAAGCTGACCGCTTATCACGAGTCCGGGCATGCGATCGTTGGCCGCTTGGTGCCGCAGCATGACCCGGTGCATAAGGTCAGCATCATCCCGCGCGGTCGGGCATTGGGCGTCACGCTGTTCCTGCCCGAGGACGATCGCTTCAGCTACAGCAAGCAGCGTCTGGAGAGTCAAATCTCCAGCCTGTTCGGTGGTCGTTTGGCCGAGGAGCTGATCTTTGGCGCGGAGATGGTCACCACCGGTGCCTCGAATGACATCCAGCGCGCGACCGATATCGCGCACAACATGGTCACCAAGTGGGGCCTTTCGAACAAGCTGGGCCCCTTGACCTACAGCGAGGACGAGCAAGAGGTGTTCCTAGGCCATTCGGTGACCCAGCACAAGTCGGTGTCGGATGAGACCACGCATCTGATCGACAAGGAGGTGCGCAGCTTCATCGATCGCAACTACGAGCGGGCCAAGACCATTCTCACCGAGCACATGGATCAGCTCCACGCGATGGCTGCGGCTTTGATGAAGTACGAGACCATTGATGCCGATCAGATCAACGACATCATGGAGGGGCGCGCACCGCGGCCACCAAAGGATTGGAGCAATGACGAGCCGAAGCGTCCAGGCGGGGGCGCGGATGCGCCGGTCACCCCATCCACCGATGGTCGGCCCGCCTCGGGTCCGATCGGCGGGCCCGCCGGCGAGCACTGATGCGCGCGGGCAGCGACCGCTGTAGCGCACGCGGATGACGGCACTGCAGTGCGGGGACCGGTCACTGGACCTGACCGTTCCCCGCGTCATGGGTATCCTCAACGTCACCCCCGATTCCTTCTCGGACGGGGGTGATTTTGTGTGTGTCGCGCATGCGCTCGCGCACGCCGAGCAGCTCGTGGCCGAGGGTGCGGCGATCATCGATGTCGGCGGCGAGTCGACGCGTCCCGGTGCCGAGCCGGTGCCGGAAGCGCAGGAGATCGACCGCGTGGTGCCGGTGATCGAAGCGCTCAGTCGGCGCGTCGAGGTGCCGATCTCGATCGATACCTCCAAGCCTGCGGTCATGCGCGCCGCTGCGCGTGCTGGCGTCGGGATGATCAACGATGTTTTCGCCTTGCAGGCGCCCGATGCCTTGCGCGTAGCGGCCGAGACCGGTTTGCCGGTGTGCCTGATGCATATGCAAGGGCTGCCGCGTACCATGCAACATGAGCCGCATTATGAGGATGTGGTGGCCGAGGTCATCGACTTCCTGCGCGCGCGTGTCCATGCGTGCGAGCAGGCCGGTATTGCGCGTCAGCGGCTGGTGCTTGATCCGGGCTTTGGCTTTGGCAAGCGCCTCGCGCATAATCTGACACTGCTCGCGCGATTGGATCGGGTCGCGGAGCTTGGGTGTCCGCTGTTGGTGGGTCTGTCGCGCAAGTCCATGCTCGGCGCATTGACGGGACGGGATGTGCGTGGCCGGGGTCCGGCCGGGGTTGCCGCCGCAGTGCTGGCACTGGCGCGGGGTGCGGCGATCATCCGCACCCATGACGTCGCGGCGACGCGGGATGCGGTCCGCGTGTTCGCTGCGGTTGCCGCTGCAGCTTGAGTGCCGATGGTCGCTCGATGAGAGGAAGGTGAAGCATTGAAACGCAAGTATTTCGGCACCGATGGGATTCGTGGACGCGTTGGCGATCCGAGCGTCAGCCCGGATTTCGTCCTCAAGCTCGGCTGGGCCGCCGGCCGGGTGCTCGGCCGCAGCGATGGCAGCACGGTCCTGATCGGCAAGGACACCCGCATCTCGGGGTATATGTTCGAGTCCGCGCTCGAAGCCGGGCTGGTCGCCGCTGGCGTCGATATCCGTCTGCTGGGGCCGATGCCGACGCCTGGGGTTGCCTATCTGACCCGCACCTTTCGCGCCGCCGCCGGTATCGTGATTACGGCGTCCCATAATCCGTATGACGATAACGGCATCAAGTTCTTCTCGGGTGATGGCGATAAGCTGCCCGACGCGATCGAGTATGAGATCGAGGCGGCGATCGATCAGCCGCTGCGCACCGTGCCCTCGGCCGACCTCGGCAAGGTAAGGCGGGTCGAGGATGCCGCCGGGCGCTATATCGAGTTCTGCAAGAGCAGCATCCCGCCGTCGACCTCGCTCAAGGGCCTCAAGCTGGTGCTCGACTGCGCGCATGGCGCCACCTACAACGTCGCCCCCTATGTCTTCGAGGAACTCGGCGCCGAGGTCGTGACCATCGGCGCGCGCCCCGATGGCTTCAACATCAATCGCGAAGTCGGTTCGACCAAGCCGGCTGCCCTGGCCGAGACAGTGCTCGCCGAGGGTGCCGAGCTTGGCATCGCCTTCGATGGCGATGGCGATCGGTTGATGATGGTCGATGCCGAGGGGCGGCTCATCGATGGCGATGCGCTGATCTATATCATCGCGCAATCGCGATTGAGCCATGATGCGCTGCGCGGCGCCGTCGTCGGCACCCTGATGAGTAACCTCGGTTTCGAACTCGCGCTGCGGCGATTGGGGATCGATTTCGTCCGCACCCAGGTTGGCGATCGTTACATCATGGAACGGCTCAAGCAAGACGGCGGCATGCTGGGTGGCGAGCCCTCGGGGCACATCATCTGCCGGGATCGGACCACCACCGGCGATGGCATCATCGCCGCGCTGCAGGTGCTGCAGGCGCTGATCGATGCCGATGTCAAGCTCGCCGATGCGGTGCGGCCGGTCGAGTCCTATCCGCAGGTGTTGATCAATGTGCGCCTCGAGCAGCGCATCGATGTCATGTCACGACCGCGTATTCAGGACGCGGTGCGCGATGCCGAGTCGGACCTCGGCGAGCAGGGGCGCATCCTGCTGCGTCTCTCCGGGACCGAGCCGCTGGTGCGGGTGATGGTCGAAGGCGCCGATGCTGGCATGGTGCAGACGCTTGCCGAGCAACTTGCGGCCCTGGTGCGCGACGAGTTGGGGGCCTGAGCCGATGTCGACGACCTCGATGCATGGCATGTGGTCATCGCGCCTCGCCTTTATCCTCGCGGCGACGGGCTCTGCGGTCGGCCTCGGCAATATCTGGCGTTTCCCGTACACCGCAGGCGAATATGGCGGTGGCGCCTTCGTCCTCATCTATCTGCTCTGCGTGGCCGCTATCGGCATTCCGATCATGATCGCCGAGGTCATGCTCGGGCGGCGCGGCCGGCAGAGTCCGATCAATACCATGCGCGCGCTGGCGGCGCAGCAGGGTGTGCATCCGGCTTGGCAACTGCTCGGTTGGATAGGCATCCTGTGCGGGTTCTTGATCCTGTCCTTCTATAGCGTGATCGCGGGCTGGACGCTGGCCTATGTCTTTCGTGCCGGCAGTGGGCAGTTCTCAGGCATCGATGGAGTTGGTTCCGAGGCCATCTTCGGTGCGCTGATGGCGGACCCCGAGCGGCTCTTGGCCTGGCATACCATCTTCATGGTGTTGGTGGTGATGATCGTCGCACGCGGTGTTGTCAGTGGTTTGGAGCGCGCCGTACGCTTCTTGATGCCGGCGCTGTTTGTCTTGCTGATCATCATGGTGCTGTATGCGGCTCAGGCGGGAGACCTCGGAGCGGGGTTCTCGTACTTGTTCACCCCGAATTTTTCCGCGCTCAGAGCCAATGCTGGGGAGGCAATCCTGAGCGCGATGGGACAGGCGTTCTTCAGCCTGAGCTTGGGCATGGGCGCGATCATGATCTATGGCTCCTATCTCAGCAGCCAGGCCTCGATCGGCGCCAATGTGGCAATCATCGCCGGCATGGACACCCTGGTGGCGGTACTGGCTGGGCTGGCGATCTTTCCGATCGTCTTCGCCAACGGCCTCGAGCCGAGCGCCGGCCCCGGGCTGATCTTCCAGACGCTGCCCGTTGCCTTCGGGCAGATGCCGTTCGGCGCCTTGTTCGGTGTGCTGTTCTTCCTGTTGCTCGCGTTCGCCGCCTGGACCTCGGCGATCTCATTGCTCGAGCCGATGGTCGCCTACCTGGTCGAGAACAAGGACTTCAGCCGGGTTCGCGCATCGCTGCTGGCAGGCGGCACGGTTTGGCTGCTCGGCATCGCCTGTCTGCTGTCGCTGAACGCATGGTCCGGTTTCATGGTGTTCGGTAAGGGGATCTTGGACCTCTTCGATTATCTGACCGCCAACGTGCTGCTACCGCTTGGCGGTATCCTGATCGCGATCTTTGCCGGCTGGATCCTCGACGATCAGGTGTCACGCGCCGAACTCGGTGTCAGCAGTGGCGCCTGGCTGTATCGTCTGTGGCGCGCGCTGATCCGCTGGGTCGCGCCGCTCTGTGTCATCCTTGTGTTTTTGAATGCGATTGGACTGATTTGACGTGCCACAGGTAAAGAAAAGCGCGCTGGTGCGTCACTCGACGCAACAGATGTTCGACCTAGTGGCGGACGTGGAGGGCTATCCGCGATTTCTGCCCTGGTGTCAATCAGCGACCTTGCTGTCGCGCAACGACGATGAACTGTGCGGCCGCATCGAGGTCGCCCGGCTTGGGGTGCGGCAGGTGTTCGCGACCTGCAACAAGCTCGAGCCCCCAGAGCGTATGTACTTGGGCCTCAAAGAGGGGCCCTTCCGAAAACTCAACGGCGTCTGGATCTTCACCGCGCTGCGCGAGGATGCCTGCAAGGTCGAACTGGAACTGGATTTCGAGTTTTCCGGGCGCCTCATCGACAAGGCCTTCGGTGGCGTCTTCGGGCAGATCGCCAACTCCCTGGTGGACGCCTTTTGCAAACGAGCGGATGAGATCTATGGAGACTGAGAAGACTGTCGACGTCGAAGTCGCCTATGCGCGCGAGCGTGCGCAGGCACTGATACCGGTGAAGGGGCAGCCGGGGATGACCCTGGCCGATGCGATCGAGCGCTCCGGCATCCTCGCGCGATTCCCCGAGATCGATCTCGGGGTGAACAAGGTGGGTCTCTTCGGCAAGGTCGCCAAGCTCGATCAGGTCTTGGCGAGTGGTGATCGGGTCGAGATCTATCCACCGTTGATCGCTGATCCGAAGCAGGCGCGCAAGCAGCGCGCGGCTGGCTCCAGTGGCACCAAGGCCGCGACAGCCAGCACCTGAGTGTGTCCTCGGCGGATAGGGCGCTTTAGTCGACGGTCTCGACGCCGACGGCATTCAGCGCGCGGTTGAACAGACCGCGATCGTCTTGCCAATCGGGCACCTCGACGATCACGGTCTCGTCCTCGAATGCGGTGAGTGCTTCGGCCGGGTCGGGCCGCGCGAATCCATCGATACTCACGAGTTGGTCGTCTTCGAACCAGAGCGTGAGTCGCTTGCTCTCCATCGGCGCATGACCGCGACGAATGGTGTAGAGGTAATCCCAACGGTCGGTGTGGAACATATCGGTGAGCAAGGGTGTGCCGAGGACAAAACGCACCTGCTCGCGATTCATCCCGAGCTGGATCTGGTTGACCATGCGCTCGGTGATGATATTCCCTTGCTGGACTGTCATCTTGTAGACAAAGGGCAGGTTCGACAGCATCGAGCCGCTTGGTGGCGCATCGGGTTTCTTGCCACGCGCGCAGCCGGTGCTCGCCAACAGGGTCGCGAGGATTAGGATCGAGCTAAGAATGACAAGCCTTCGCATCAATCTGTTATAAAGACCGGATGAAACAAACATAGATGGTACCGCACATGAGCGAACGGCATCATTTTCTTGAGCAGGCGCCGCGTGCCGCGTGGACTGATGAGTAAGCAGCCCATGGAGAATCAGCACCAGATCAAGCAGGCTGGACTCAAGGTCACTGTCCCGCGACTGAAGATCCTCCATATCCTGGAGACCAGCGAGCAGCGACACCTGAGCGCCGAAGAGGTCTACAAGGAACTCCTGGCCGCCGATGAGGAGATCGGCCTGGCGACCGTCTACCGGGTGTTGACTCAGTTCGAGGGCGCCGGGTTGGTCATCCGCCACCATTTCGAAGGCGGACAATCGGTGTTCGAGCTGAATCGGGGGGGGCACCATGATCACCTCGTCTGCGTCAAATGCGGCGCTGTGGTCGAGTTCTTTGACGAGGTGATCGAGGAGCGCCAGCGGGCCGTCGCCGAACAGAACGGGTTCAAGATCGTTGAGCATGCGCTGGTCATCTATGGCGATTGCCTCCAGGGCGAGGACTGTCCGCGACGCTCGGCGATCAAGCGGGGGGCGTGATCAGAATCCAGGTCGATCTGGAGCTGCAACAGCTCTCGCTCTATTGCGGGGACGCGCTGCTGGAGGTGACCTCTGTGTCGACGGCGGCGCGTGGTCCGGGCGAGCTGAACGGCAGCGGTTGCACACCGCGCGGCTTGCACCGCATTCGCCTCAAGGTGGGGCAGGGCTGTCCGAGCGGTGCCGTGTTCCGCGCACGCCGTTGGACCGGTGAGGTCTATTCGGGCGCGCTGGCGGCTGCGGCGCCGCAGCGGGATTGGATACTGAGCCGCATCCTCTGGCTCACCGGCTGCGAGCCGGGGTGGAATCGGGGTGGCTCGGTGGATACGCTGCGTCGCTTTGTCTACATCCACGGCTGCCCGGAGACCGAGCCGATGGGGGTGCCACGCTCGCAGGGCTGTATTCGCATGCGCAATGCCGATGTGATCCGGCTCTGCGACCTGGTGCCGGTCGGTTGTCCGGTGCTGATCGGCTGATCCGCCGCCGAGACACCGCCTTATGGGGCCGACAATGCCATCGGCCTGTACTCTACGAACCGCCGATCAGGACACAGGGTTGCCGAGATGGCCAGCAGCTTCATGATGAGGGCACACGCCGATCAACGTCCCGGCCAGCGGCGGCTGGGACCGGTGATGCTGGATCTCGGCGGGATCGAACTCAGCGCCGAGGACCGCGAGCTCTTGCGTCATCCGGCGGTTGGTGGCGTCATCCTGTTCCAACGCAATTTCACCGCGCCCGCTCAACTCACCGCGCTGACCCAGTCCATCCGCGCCCTCGATGAGCGGCGTCTGTTGATCGCGGTCGATCAGGAGGGCGGGCGCGTCCAGCGCTTCCGCGAGGGCCTCACGCGGTTGCCGGCGGCGGCGCGCTTCGGCAAGCTCTATGAGCGTGATGCGCGCTCGGCCCTCGATGCCGCCCGCGCCGTCGGTTGGCTGATGGCGATTGAGCTGCGTCAGCTCGGTGTCGATTTCAGTTTCGCGCCCGTGCTCGATGTCGAGCAAGGACTGAGCTGCGTCATCGGTGACCGCGCCTTTGCCACCACGCCGGAGGCGGTGGCCACGCTGGCGACGGCCTGGCTGGACGGGGTGCATGCCGCAGGCATGGCCGGCTGTGGCAAGCACTTTCCCGGCCATGGCGGTGTGGTCGCCGATTCGCATCTGGAATTGCCCGAGGATCAGCGCCCGCTCAGTGCGCTGGAGCCCTGCGATCTGCTGCCGTTCCGCCGCTTGATGGCACAGGGGCTGGAGGCGGTGATGCCGGCGCATGTGCGCTATTCTGCCATCGCTCCCGAGCCGGCTGGTTTTTCAACCTTTTGGCTGCGTGAGCTGCTAAGAGACCGCTTGCGCTTCGATGGCGCCATCATCAGCGATGATCTCAACATGGCCGCCGCTGATGCCGGCGGCTCACCGGCCGCGCGAGCGCTTGCCGCCCTGCAGGCCGGTTGTGACCTGGTGCTGATCTGCAACAATCGCGAGGCAGCGGTCGCGGTGGTGGATGCGGTGGCGGATTGGCGCCTGCCGGCGTCAGCGGCCCGCTTGGAACGACTGCGCGGCCGCTCGCTGATCGATCTGACGCGTCATGATCGCCGGCAAGCCGCTTTAGAGGCGATCGCTCGCTTGCAGGATCTCGACTGAGGAGCGGCAAGCGGGGCGGCAGCCGTCTCGAATCATCAAGGGCCGTGGCGATCCGACCGCGTCCAGGAGCAAATAACAGAACAGCCATGAACAAGATGAATCAGGAGCAATACCAGGCCATCGCCGCGCGCACCGAGTGTCTGGTGTCCAGCGCCGAGGTCGAGGCCGCGCTGGAGCGGATGCGCGAGGCGATCCGTGCGCGACTCGGCGCTCACGACCCAGTCGTACTCTGTGTGATGACCGGGGGCATCGTCGCGACGGGGCTGTTGTTGCCACGTCTCGATTTTGCATTGCGGCTCGACTATGTGCATGCCACGCGCTATCGCGGCGAGACCAGCGGCGGCGAGATCGAGTGGCGCCACCGGCCCTCGGCGGCGGTGCGCGGCGAGCATGTGCTGGTGATCGACGATATTTTTGACGAGGGTTTGACGATGGAAGCCATCGTCAAGGCCTGCCACGAGGATGGCGCGGCCTCTGTGGTCAGCGCGGTGCTGGTCGAGAAGGAGCGCGAGCGCCAATGCGACTATCGCCCGGACATCGTTGGGCTGCGGGTGCCGGACCGTTATGTGATGGGCTATGGGCTCGACTATAAGAGCTATTTCCGCAACGCCGATCGCATCCTCGCAGCTAGCGAGGCGGACATCTGATCGTGGCCAGGGTCGACCTCAGCGAATTCTGTAAAAAGCTAATATAATGAATGGCTTTTTGACAATCTGGTGGTGATGGGCTAAACCAGAGGGAACCGGGACGCCCTCCCTCCCGCAGGGTGAGCATCCTGCTCACGTGCAACGATGCGCCAAGACATCGGCGGGCCGGGGGACTCTCTCAGCGTTCCCGTCAATGATGTAGGAGGATGGTAATGCAGACACTCGACGGCTATCGCACCAGTCATGCTGAGCTGCGCCAGATGATCGACGACCTCAGATCGCTCACGGCGCCCGAGCAGCTCAAAATCAGGCCCAATGCCAAGACCGCCTATCAGTTGCTTTGCGATCTTGCGAAGAAGGTCAAGCTTCACCTGGCGGAGGAAGACAAGCAGCTCTATCCGAACCTACTGATTCATGAAGATCCGAGGATCAAATCGATCGCTTGGGGCTTCATCAGCGGGGAGAAGCCGCTGCGTCGGTCCTTCGATGAGTATTACAAACGCTGGCTGAAGAACTGCGATTTCAACTTTACCGATGAGTTCTTGGAACAGACGCACGAGATCTTCGATATGCTCGCGTACCGGATCGACCGCGAAGAACAGGTGCTGTTTCCGAAACTCCTCGAGATCGGGATCTTTGCCGAGCAGCCAGAGCAACCAGAGCAGCGCGTCTGACGTCAGGTCGCCGAGCCATGCTCATGTAAGGCCGAGCCGTGCTCATGTAAGTATTCAAGTGCCGCTCGGGTCCAGTACAATGTCACGCCTGCGGTCTAGGAGTGACATTCATGTCTGCGTTGGCGATTATTGGTGGTTCCGGTTTTGATGCGTTCCCAGGCCTCAAGGTCCAGGAGCACAAGCGGGTCGAAACGCGCTACGGCACCACTTCGGCACCCCTGGTGCATGGTCTTCTCAATGGGCGCCCGCTCTGGTTCCTGGCCCGCCATGGACCAGAACACCGACTCCCCCCGCATCGGATCAACTACCGGGCCAATATCCAGGCGCTCGCCGACGTCGGTTGCACGGCCATCGTCGGCCTGGGTGCCGTCGGCGGCATCCATCCGAGCTGCGCGCCCGGAGTGCTGTGCGTCCCCGATCAGCTCATCGATTACACCTACGGGCGGGCCCATAGCATCTTCGATGACAAGGATGCGGGCGTTGAGCATATCGAGTTCACCCAACCTTACGACGATTCCATGCGGCAGGCACTGCTTGCGGCGGCAGCCGATGCTGGCATTGCGCTGCGGGATGGTGGAACCTATGGCGTGAGCCAAGGGCCGCGTCTTGAAACAGCCGCCGAGATCCGCCGCATGGCCCAGGATGGCTGTGATCTCGTCGGCATGACAGCGATGCCGGAGGCCGCCCTAGCGCGCGAACTCGGTCTCGACTACGCCACGCTTGCGTTTGTCGTCAACTGGGGCGCCGGCCTCAGCGATGAAGCGATTACCATGGCAGCGATCAACGCACAGATCGAGCGCTGCGCAGATGAGATCGGGCGCCTGCTGGCGTTGCTTGTCGAACGGCGCCCAGGGCTCTAACCCTAACCCCCACCAACAAACGACTTGCGGAGACATGATCATGGCTGACGACCAGGAGAACACCCCAGAACAGGGCGCGGAAGAGCAGGCTGCGGCGGACAACACGGAGCGGCCGAAGCAGCGCATGGGATTCTTGCCGAAGCTTATCCTCTGGAGCCTTGTGCTGTTGTTCGGATTCCTCTATCTGGGTTCGCTGGAACGCCAACCTGGAGAGCCCTTCATTCCCTTCACCAAGAATGACAGCGAACGCCAAGCGCCAGAGGCTGCAGCGCCACAGGTGACTGATTCGGCGACGCCGCAAGCCGATCAGGCTCAATCCCAGCCGCCAGCGGCGGCTGAGCCGGCGCCCAAGCCGGCATCCGAGCCCGTTGCCAAGACGGCGCCGCCAGCGAGCAAGCCGGCCGCAGAGACACCGGCGGCGACCAAGGCCGATGTCAGCAAGCAAGAGGCCGAAGCCTTTGCCCGGGCGTTGATGACGAAGAAGCCCGAGTCTGACGCCAAGCCGACTCCAAGCGCTCCGTCTGCCGCCAAGACGAGCGAGCAAACCGCATCCACCGAGAAGTCCGCTGCGGATACGCGTTCTAGCGTGAACGAAACGGCTTCCTCGGGTGCCAAGCAGACTCAGGCGGCGACGGGCGCCGATACGGCGTCGAATGCGCCAGCATCGGCGGGCGATTGGGCAGCGCAACGTCGCGCTCAAATCGAAGCCTACTATGCCGAACAACGGCGCCAGGCCGAGGCCTTCGCGCGTCAGCGTTGGGAAGCGATGCAGCGCATGCAACCCGCAGGACCGCCGGGGATGCCGCCTGCGGCACCTTATGGCCCCTATGGTCGGTGGCCAGCACCTGCTGCGCCTGGCTATTATCCCAACGCGCCAATGGCCCCTCAGCCTAACTGATCCAGGTTATCGCTGAGATGCGAGCGGGGTCGAGCGACCCGCTCGCGCGCTGACGCCCTTCCCTTACTCCCAGCGAAAGAGACGGGCGGCAATGGCGATCAGGATGGTCGCCATCGCCAGCAACAAGGCGAGCTGTGGCGCAACGTCCAGCAGTCCCGCACCGTCGATCATGATGGCGCGCGCACCTTCGACGAGGTACCTCAGGGGCATCAGCGTCGAAAGGGCCTGAGCTGCGGCGCTGGTCCCCTCCATCGAAAACCACACCCCCGAGAGCAGCAGCATCGGCCAGGACAGCAGGTTGAGCAGTCCGTCGGCCAATTCCTCGGTGCGCAGCCGCGCGGCAACGATCAGGCCCAGGCTGATCATGCAGAGGGCGCCGGCAATATAGATCAGGATCAGCGCCAGATACGAGCCACGCATCGGGACGTCGAGGAACAGCAGCGCGCCGCCGTAGACCACGAGGCTTGAGACGAGCACGACTATCAGCCGCGACAGGATCTGTGCCATTAGGAATTCGAGCGGTGTCAATGGAGTAGCCTTGAGGCGCCGCAGGACGCCGTTCTTACGGTAGCGCACGACGACCCAACCGACGCCCCAGAGACTCGAGAACATCAGGTTCATCGCGAGCACGCCGGGGAGCGCCCAGTCGGCATAGCTCAGGGCCTCGCCCGTGGCGATCTCGCGTTGCGGGGTTGGCTTGTTCTCGGTTTGATCGGCGATTGAGCCTAAGAGCAGACGCTCGACGATGGAGCCGTTCGGGGACTCGGGGTTGATCCAATACCGGGATGGAGTGTTGGGATCGAGCAGCAGATCCAGTTGGTGTCTCGCAACCTTGGCGATGCCCGCCGCTTGGTCCGTGACTGGAACGAATTGAATCGCATTGATCGCGAGAAATGCGTCGAGTTCGCCGGTGATCACCGGCGCTCTGGGTGCGGCGTCGTTGTCGCTGAGCAGCCCAACCTTGAACAGGATTTGGCTGCCGGCGCCGAAGATGAACGCGAAGGCAACGATCATCAGCACCGGCATCAGCATATTCCACACCAGCCCAGCGGTGTCGCGATAGAACTCGCGGTTGCGGGCGATGAAGATGGCCAGGATGCGTTTCCAACTCGCTCTAGCCATGGCTGCGGGCGCGCTGGCTCGGCGTCGCCTTGGCATCGCATTGGATGTCATCATGGGTCAGGCTCTGAGGCTGTGGCCGGTCAATTTGAGGAAGAGATCCTCGAGGCTCGGGCGGTCGACGCGCAGATCGATCAGCGAAGCGCCATGCCGCTCCAGTTGCTCGAGTGCCGCAGGCACCTCATCGACGTAGAGTTCGATGCTGGTGTCGCGACGCTCGGCGTTCGCCGGCAGGGGCTCATCAGTGGGCCAAGCACTGCTCGGCAGCCGCAGGATGGCGGCGGGGAAATGCGCTTGAATGAGTGCGTTCGGTCGGCCTTGAATCAGGATGCGTCCGTGATCGATGATCGCGATCTCGTCGCAAAGGCGCTCCGCCTCTTCCATGTAATGGGTCGTGATCAGCAGGGTGGTGCCGCGCGCGAGCACGCGATCGATCAGCGCCCAGAAGTTGCGTCGCGCTTGAGGATCGAGGCCCGTGGTGGGCTCGTCGAGAAAGATCAGCGCCGGGTCGTTCACCAGCGCGATGGCTAGCAGCAGGCGTTGGCGCTGGCCGCCGGAGAGCTGACGGGTGTCGCGATCGAGGATCTCGCCGAGATGGCAGAGCTGGATCAGTTCGTCGAGGTCGGCGTGGTGCTGATAGAGGGCCGCGAACATGGCCAGGGATTCGCGCACACGCTGGAAGTCCTGCAGCGCGGTCGCTTGGAATTGGATGCCGATCCGTTCGCGAAACTCGCGATCGAGGGGCCGCCCTTGGAACAGGACGCGCCCAGCGGTTGGGGTTTGAATACCCTCGAGCATCTCGAGCGTGGTCGTCTTACCGGCACCGTTGGGTCCCAGGAGTCCGAAGCACTGACCGGCTCGGACGCCGAGGCTGATGCCATCAACGGCGCGGACGCCCGGGAAGTGTTTTTCCAGGCCTTCCGCCGCGATGAGGAAGGCGGTGTTGGTCATGGGTGCGCATGAAAAAACAGCGAGGCGACACGTCCCTGTGCCGAGAGGGGGCTTGCGCCCCCTAGTGCTGAACGCTCAGATTATTCCTGATCGTTCTTGATGGTATTGATGCCGAACGGGATGTAGGCGCCGCAGGTACCAAGGTAAGCGGTCGCGAGCACGATCAAACCGAGAATGCTCAGCAGCCATGAGCCAGTGATCAGGCCAAAGAGGACCAGGACGCCGGCGGCGGCATAACGGATGTTGCGATCGGTCTGTCCGACATTTTTGACGAGGTTCATAGGGAACTCCTTAGAGGGTGGATGGGGGATAGGGGTATCACGCGGGCCGCTGCGACTGATCGCGGAGGATCAAGGCCACGGCTGCCAAGGCATAGGATGATGGGGACGGTGGCTGAGGATTTCCCGCATCTGGGCCGATGCCAGGGACCATGCCCGTGAATGTGCAGCGGAGTCGCGTTGGACCCACTGCATGTGGTCCGATTATACGGGCAAACTGGCCAGAGGGGCGTTGCGATTGAACAATCGATGCGACGAATGTGCGCTGCTCGTCCAGCAGAGTCGTTATCCTGAGCGTTCACGTCCGTTGCCCCCTCCTGCCGCTGAGCCCCTGTCGTCATGCACGGATTCCACTTATCCCGCGCCCTGTTCTGGGCGGTGATCGCCTTTCTTGGCCTGCTCGCGTTCCGCCCCTGGCTCGAGACCTGGCTGATCGAGCGCGAGGCGGTACCAAGAGCCGTGACGGCGCGCGGGGAGTTGGCGGCCGATGAGCGCTCGACGATCGCGATCTTTGAGTCCGTCAGCCCCTCGGTGGTGTATCTCACCACCACGAACCAGGTGATCAGCCCGTGGACGCAGGATCTAAGCGAAGTTCGTCGCGGGACCGGCTCCGGCTTCGTGTGGGACGACCAGCGCCATATCGTGACCAACTGGCATGTGGTTGCCGAGGCTAGCGCGGCCTGGGTGCGGCTGGCCGATCAGCGCAGTTTCCGCGCCGAGCTGATCGGCAAGAGTCCGGCCCATGATCTGGCCGTGCTCAGGATCAGCGGCGCCTGGCAGGCGCCGACGCCGGTGCCGATCGGGCGCAGCGCCGATCTCAAGGTCGGGCAGAAGGTGTTTGCGATCGGCAATCCGTTCGGCTTCGATTACAGCCTCACCACCGGCGTGGTCTCGGCCTTGGAGCGCAGCGTCTACAACGAGCGCTCGGGCGAGATCAGGGGCCTGATCCAGACCGACGCGGCGATCAATCCGGGTCACTCGGGCGGTCCCTTGCTCGACAGCGCGGGGCGGCTGATCGGCATCAACACGGCCATCTTTAGCGCCTCGGGCACCTTCACCGGGATCGGCTTCGCGGTGCCGGTGGACACCATCAATCGCGTGGTGCCGCAACTGATCGCGCGTGGCCATTACAGGCGACCGCGCATCGGCATCCTGGGCGACGATGGCGTGAGCCGACCGATCCTGAAACAGCTCGGGGTCGAGGGGGTGTTGGTGCTCGGTGTCGGCGCGGGCTCGCCCGCCGCGAGCGCGGGGCTGATCGAGACGCGGGTGAGCCCGGCGGGAGACATCCTGCCGGGCGACATCATTCAGCGGGTGGACGGGCACGCGGTCAGCAAGATGAACGATCTGACCCAGATCCTGGAACAGTATCAGGTTGGTGACCGGGTGACGCTTGCGATCCTCAGGGATGGCCGCCGTGTTGAGGTGCCCGTCGACCTCGGTGGCGAGGCGGTGGGTCGGGATTGAGCGCGCCTTCGCCAGTGAGGGCGTCTTCGTGCCTCAGCCGAGTCCGCAAACACCGGTTGGGCAGCAGCCACCGGCGCCACAGGCGGGCGCTGGCGCCGCGCCGCTGCCCAGCGCGCTGCTCGAGATCAGGTTGCCGCCGGTGGCCATGCGGCTGACCGGGGTCGATGCGGGGGTGTCGCCACAGGGGATCTCGGCGCGCGCGCAAAGCTCGCCCCAAGTGCGGATGGTGTCGCTCATGCGATGGTTGACCTCGACCACTTGGCCGTTGGTCTCACAGCGATAATCATAGGTTGGCATGGATGGATCTCCGTTTATCCGTCGTCATTGATAGCGCGCGATGATAGCAATCGGGGGCGATAAACTCAGTCGCCGGGCAGGATCGGCGTCGTCGCTCCCTGTTCCGGGTCGGGCTCGGTGCTGAACCAGGCCAGCTTGTCGCGCAACCGCACCACCTCGCCGACGATGACCAGGGTGGGCGGCTGCGGAGGATCGGCCTCAACCTCGGCCAGGATGGTCGCCAAGGTGCCGACATACACCTTCTGCATGTGGGTGGTGCCCTGTTGGACCAGTGCTACCGGCATCTGGGGTGAGACCCCATGCTCGACCAATTTATCGACGATCTGCGGCAGGCCAACCAGGCCCATGTAGAACACCACCGTCTGCTTGGGTTGTGCCAACTGGGGCCAGTTGAGATCGATGCTGTGATCCTTGAGATGGCCAGTCACGAAGGTGACCGATTGCGCATAGTCGCGATGGGTCAGCGGGATGCCGCCATAGCAGGCACAGCCATTGGCGGCAGTGATGCCGGGCACGACCTGGAAGGGCACGCCTTCGGCGGCCAGGGTGTCGATCTCCTCGCCGCCGCGGCCAAAGATGAAGGGATCGCCGCCCTTGAGCCGCAGCACGCGGTGGCCTTCCTTGGCGAGGCGGGCGAGGAGCTGGTTGATCTCTTCTTGGCGCATCGTATGCTGATTGCGCTGCTTGCCGACGTAGATATGCTCGGCATCGCGACGCACCATGTCGATGATCGGTTTGGCGACGAGGCGGTCGTAGACCACCACATCGGCCTGTTGCATCAGGCGCAGGGCGCGGAAGGTGAGCAGGTCCGGGTCGCCTGGGCCGGCGCCCACCAGATAGACCTCACCCGTGCTGGCCTGGGTGCCGGCGGCGAGTTCTTTTTCCATTGCCACCTTGGCCTCGGCGAGGTGACCGGAGAAGATGCGTTCGGCGACCCCGCCTTGCAGCACCCGATCCCAGAAGCGGCGGCGATCGCGCTGCTGGTCGAAGCGCGCCTTCACCTGATCGCGATAGTCGGCGCAGAGTTCGGCGAGGCGCCCGTAACCGGCTGGCACCAGTGACTCCAGCCGCGCCCGGATCATGCGCGCGAGGACCGGCGAGGCGCTGCCGGTCGAGACGGCGACCACCACCGGCGAGCGGTCGATGATCGACGGCATGATGAAGGTACAGTCCTCGGGCTGATCGGCGACGTTGACCGGGATGCCGCGCGAGTTGGCTAGAGCGGCAATCTGTCGATTGACGTCACGATCGTCGGTGGCCGCGATCACCAACCGCATCCCCTCGATGTCGCCCTCTTGGAAGCAACGGGCGTGATAGCGGATCTCGGTCTCATCGACGCGCGCGCGGAATTCAGGCGCCAAGGTCGGTGCCACGACGTTGATCTGGGCGCCGGCGCGCTTCAGGTTCTCGAGCTTGCGCAGCGCGATCGGGCCGCCGCCGACGACCAGACAAGGCTTGGCTTTGATATCCAGGAAGATGGGCAGGTGTTCCATCGTTTGAGCATGCCTCTCGGGGCGAAACGGTAAGGGTCGGAAGCGCTCGCTTGCGCTGCTGGCGCTCGGCCTCGGCGCGTCCGGGCCGGGCGTGCGAGCCGGTGCTAGGCTGGAATCAAGCGCCCATCAGACCAATGATCATACGCTGTACTCCGGCGGTCTGGGGCCGATCGCGGGGGCAAGAACCGGCGACGCCTGCTTTCAGACATGTTAATATACTGAAATACTTGGTGATTGGGTAGCCTAAGGTGGTCACAGAGATTGATTCCGACACGCTGAAGTCGCGGCTGAGCGATGGCGACGATATCCTGCTGGTCGATGTCCGCACGCCCTCGGAGGTGGCGCAAGGGGCCTTGCCGAACGCCATTCACATCCCGATGGCGGTCATCCCCGTGCGCGCGGCGGAGCTGCCTCGCGATCGATCGGTGGTGATCTATTGCCGCAGCGGTGCACGCTCGTATCACTGCTGTCAGTTTCTGGCCCAGCAGGGCTTCGAGAACGCCCTCAACCTGCGTGGCGGCATCATTGCCTGGGCCCGCCACGGCTACGAGATGGGGCCGCTCGGCGGCACCTGAGCGCCCGGTGCGAGGTGCAATGCCATCCCCCCGATATTGCCTTTTTGTCTGGTTTCGGCTAAAAATCAGCAGCTTCGTTTGTGCTGAAATACTAACGCACAAACGTGGGTCTTAGACTAGAAACGGATCTCCCGTTTTCCAACACAGAGTGCGAGGTTTATTCGATGGCGGACTTCGATCAAGAACTGGACGCAAGCGGTCTCAACTGCCCCCTGCCGATCCTGCGTGCGAAGAAAACCCTCAATGGCATGGAAGCGGGTCAGGTGCTGCACGTGATCGCGACCGATCCCGGGTCGGTCAAGGACTTCGATGCCTTCTCCAAGCAGACCGGCAACGAGCTGATGGAATCGAAGGAAGACGGTGGCAAGTTTCACTTCATGATCAAGAAGAACTGACCTCCGGCTTACCCCTTACAACACCACAGGGGCTCGGCCACCGGGCTCCATTCGGAGGACACGATGGACGACAAGAAACTGGCCATCATCGCCACCAAGGGCTCGCTCGATTGGGCCTATCCCCCCTTTATCCTGGCATCGACCGCAGCCGCGCTCGGCTATGAGACGCAGATATTCTTCACCTTCTACGGGCTGCAGTTGCTGAAGAAAAAGCTCGATCTTCAGGTGACGCCGCTCGGCAATCCCGGGATGCCCATGCCGATGGGCATGGATAAGTGGTTCCCGGTCCTAGGCATGACTCTGCCCGGTATGCAGGGCATGATGACCAAGATGATGAAGAAGACGATGAAGGACAAGGGCGTTGCCAGCGTCGATGAGCTGCGCGAACTCTGCCAGGAAGCGGATGTGAAGATGATCGCCTGCCAGATGACGGTCGACTTGTTCGATATGGATTCGGCGGAATTTATCGACGGTGTCGAGTATGCCGGCGCCGCAGCCTTCTTCGAGTTCGCTGGCGAGAGCGATATCTGCCTATATATCTAGGCGCCGGAGAAAAGAAAGGCCGTTCCAGTGGAGCGGCCTATTAAAATGCGCGGCGAGGTGTGCGCGCTTAGGGGGAACGGGGCAGGAGCGCTGTAGCGCCTGCGTTCAAAAGGCGTCGAACGACTTGCTGACGGCGAGTCCAATGAGATGCGCGTTGGCTTCGTAATCGCCGTCGATGGCATTGGTTCCATTGATCTCGGCACCCCCTAGATAGGGGGTCGCGCTGCGATACGTGCGATCCTCGAACTGCACATACATGTAGCCGGCCTCGAGCTGCCAACCATCGCCGAGATGGTGGCCGACGCCGATGCCGAACAGGTGACGATCGTTGTCTGGAACCCGGGCGCTGAAATGCGCATCGCCCTGCGGCGTTTCATCGTAGGAGTAGCCGACACGCAACTGCGTCTGTTCTTGAAGCTGATAGGTGATGCCGACTCGATAGGCATTGGCGTCTTCCCAGTCGTTGCGATCCTCGAACAGGATGGCGCCATTGAGATCCCCCGTCACCTGAATCGTCTCGAAGTTGCTCCAGCCAGTGCGGGTCCAATCGACCTCGACCGCAAGCGCCGGGGTGAACGCGTAACGGGCGCCGAGCTGTAGCCGCCACGGCAAGTCCAAATCCAACTCCGCCGTTTGACTCGGTTGCAGCGCGCCGATGAGCAGCAGCGTCGGGTCCAACACGCTGTAGCTGCCCTCGACGTTGATGGTGGCGCTTGAGTGGACGTTGATCCCCGCGCTGAACGGCCCCTTGGCGTAGAGCGCACTGAGATTGAAGCCGAGCCCGGTGCCGTCACCCTCGAGCTGGGTCATCGTTGAGTTGAGTTTGGCCGACTTCACCCAGTAGAGATCGGCACCGATGGCAACGCCCAGCTCATCCGAGAGCGCATAGGTGAGGGTGGGCACGACGGCGAGGATCTCGAGGCTGCTCTGCGTCGGCTGCGGGCTTGCGGGCACGCTGCCGCCGGGGCCATTGGGCGGTGGTGGTAACGGGATGCGGTTGGTCAGTGGCGTGAAAGTGTCGGTGTTCCAGCGCGTTTCCAGGCCGAAGGGCGCATTCATACTGAGGCCGGCGGACCAGCGTTCACTGAGCTTGATGGCACCCTGAAGCATGGGAGCGGCAAGCCAATTCGCCCCAGCACTGTCGCGGCTGCCGTCGGCAGTCTCCACCGAGAACTCTGGCCCGATCAGCAGGTTGCCCACCGAGAGCCAGCTCTCGTCGTGGAAGGCGAGCGCGGCCGGATTGTAAGGCACCGCGCCGCGCTCGACGGGATTTGCGACCAACGCATTGGCGGTGCCGATGCCTGCCGCCGAGAGTTCTGGTACCGCGAATCCGGATGCCGAGAGATTCGCTGAAACGCAAACGCCGACGACCCCGCCGGCGGTCGCGAGGTGCGACCAGCAATCGGTGCGCTTTCTAGACATCGGGACCGGTCTCCACAAGCCGACTTTTTATTCTGTGGCGAATCTACACCAGTCTGTTGTAAAAATCCAGGCATGTTGCGAATCTGTTGTTGCGTGCAATCGCGAGCAGCACGGGCCGAGAAGCAGCGCCTGTGCTATAACGTCCCCGGCTGAACACGGCTTCGAGGAGACCATGGCAGACCGCAGACTGCAGGTGTTTCACACGGTTGCACGCCTGATGAGCTTCACTAAGGCGGCTGATGCGTTACACATGACGCAGCCGGCGGTGACCTTCCAGGTCCGACAACTGGAGGAGCAATTCAATACGCGACTGTTCGATCGTGGCAGAAACCGCATCAGCCTGACCGATGCCGGCAGCCGCGTGTTCGAGTACGCAGATCGCATCTTCACGCTCTACGCCGAGATGGAGCAGGGCGTGCGAGAACTCACCGGCGAGATCAGCGGCTCGCTGACCATGGGTGCGAGCACGACCATCGCGGAATACATGCTGCCGCCGCTGCTTGGCGACTTCAAAAAGCGTTACCCGGAGATCGCGATCCACCTGAAGGTCTCCAACAGTGAGGGGATCGTGTCTCTGGTCGAGCGCAATGCGATCGATCTTGGCGTGGTCGAATCGCCGGTCGCGAATCGCAACCTGGTGGTCGAGCCCTGTAAGCAGGATGAACTGGTCGCGATCGTCCCGCCGGGCCATGACCTCGCCTTGCTGGGCCCTGTGGCGTGCCGGCGCGTGCTCGACTATCCCTTCATCTGCCGCGAGGAGGGCTCCGGGACGCGCGAGGTGATCAACGATTATCTCGATAGCTTGCGCGGGGGCGCGGGAGCGCTCAAGGTCGCGATGGAGCTTGGGAGTCCCGAGGCGGTCAAGGGTGCGGTCGAAGCGGGCATGGGCGTCTCCATCGTCTCCAAGGCGACGGTTCAGAAGGAGCTGAAACTCGGAACCTTGGTCGCATTACGCCTTGAACCACCGCTGTTTCGGCCGTTTTCCTTCGTGCATCAGAAGCATAAATTCAGGATGCGGGTAATGGAAGAGTTGCTCGAGTTCGCCCGGGCATACTGCAAGGATCGGACGCTGCGCTGATGGCACGACTGATGACACGACCGATCGTCTGACGGATGGTCTAACGCAGGGGCTGACATGATCCCAATGGAACGCACCTCGGCACACGAGCGCCGCATGCTCAAGATTCTGCGCGCGCTCAATGCCCAAGACCGCGCGATGCTGATGGCGTTTGGCGAGTTTCTGCTCGCCGGCGGTGCCACCTTGGGGGCGACGGGTGGCGAGCGCGCGCCTGTCGAGACCCCGCCCAGCGCGCCGCAACATGAGCCGCGCCCGCCGGATGAGAGCGTTGTCGCGGCCATCAAGCGCCTGCGTCGCGTCTATCCGATGCTCGACCCCAGCGCGATGCTGCATGAGACCTCGGCCTTGATGGGCGCGCATGTGTTGCAGGGACGCGCGGCCGGTGAGGTGATCGATGAACTCGAGCGGTTATTTCTAGCGCACTACGAGACCCAGGGTTCCGAGCGCGTCGACGAGCCCCTCTGAATAACGCGCATCGGTTATGTCCATGCACGCCTTGAACCGTTGGCTGAGTCGGTTTTTTTCCGACCCCCAAATCCTGTCTTTGGTCTCCGTACTGCTGGTCCTGTTCGCGATCCTGCTGTTCTTCGGCCGGATGCTGACGCCGGTGCTGGCAAGCATTGTCCTCGCCTATCTTCTCGAGGGACTGGTCGGCGTCCTGGAGCGCCTACGCTGGCCGCGTTGGTTGGCCGTGCTGGTGGTGTTCACGCTCTTCATGCTGTTCGTGATGTCGATGCTGATTGGTGTATTGCCCTCGGTCTCGCGCCAGATTCGTGACCTGTTGCAACAACTACCGAACATGCTCGCCCACGGGCAGCAGGCGCTGATGCAGTTGCCCGAGCGTTACCCGGATCTGATCACCAGTGCTCAGATCGAAGAACTCATTGGCAGTATCCGCCGGGATATCGCCGGACTCGGTCAGCAGTTACTGTCGTTGTCGCTGTCCTCCGTGGTCGGCGTGATCACGCTGTTGGTCTATGTGATCCTGATGCCCTTGCTGGTGTTCTTCTTCCTCAAGGACAAAGCCCTGATCCTGGCCTGGTTCCGACAGTGGCTGCCGCGTCATCGCGCCATCGCGAGCGATATCTGGACGAAGGTGGATCTGCAGATCTCGAACTATGTCCGCGGCAAGGTCTGGGAGATCCTCATCGTCTGGGCGGTGAGCTTTGCCACCTTCTCGTTGTTCGGGCTCAACTATGCCCTCTTGCTCTCGGTGCTGGTTGGGCTCTCGGTGATCATCCCCTACATCGGGGCCTCGATCGTGACGATTCCGGTGGTGCTGATTGCCTGGTTTCAGTGGGGCTGGGGGCCAAGCTTCGTCTGGCTGACCGTCTCCTACGTTGTCATCCAGGCGCTGGATGGCAATGTGCTGGTGCCGGTGCTGTTCTCCGAGGTGGTGGATCTGCATCCGGTTGCCATCATCGTCGCGATCCTCGTCTTTGGCGGCATCTGGGGCTTTTGGGGCGTGTTCTTCGCGATCCCGCTCGCAACCCTGGTGCAGGCGATCTTGAGCGCGTTGCCGCCGCACATCGATGCCGAGCGGGCAAAGGGCGTCTCTCTCGACGCTGGGGTTGGCGAGTAGCCGAGCCGGGCTGAGCTGAGCCGGGCTGAGCTGATCCGAGCAGTTCGCGCTCACGCTCAGTCCAACGTCCACTCGTGCACCGGCTTGCCGGTCGCCTGCAGTGCCAGGTACGCCTCGGTCAATGCCGCCATGTCCGGGCCGTGCTTGGCCACCCAGGCGCGCTGCCAGGTCGCGCCGGTGCGACGGGTGCGGGCCCGCGCCTTGATGACGCCGAGCCAGTCATCGATCTCGCTGTGGTCGATCCCGAGCGCCTCCAGCCCACGGCGCGCCTTGGGCAGCACCCGCTCGAGGATGAGCCGATGGATGGGCATCCGCACTCGACTGTCGTACCAGAGGATCTCGGCCGCCAGCCCATAGCGGGCGGCGAGATAAAAATTGACCCTGGCCTGATTGAACGGCAGTGCCCGCTCTGGCGGCGTGGGCTCGCTCGCCAGAGCATGCACGGCGCCGAAGTAGAGCGCGGCATTGGCGATGTTGTCGATCGTCGAGGGCCCCGCCGCCGCGACTCGATGCTCCATCCGAAGATGGGGCGGTTGAGCGCCGGCCGCATCGGGCTCGAAACCGATCAACGGCCGATTCCAGCGCCAGATGGTGCCGTTGTGCAGACGCAGATGCGCAAGCTGCTCCAAGGGCTCATCCATCAAATGCGGCAATAGCACCGGATAGCGATCGATGTTCGAGCGGAAGCACTCCATGACCGAATGCTCCGCGTAGCGGATGCCGAAGCCGACCCGTTCGCGCAGCGGGCTGTCGCCGACCGAGACCGCTTGCTCGAACAGGGGGATGCGGGTCTCGCACCAGAGTTCACGGCCGAACAGATAGGGCGAATTGGCGCCGATCGCGACCGAGATCGCAGCCAGCAGCTTGGAGGCGTTGAAGACCCGTGCTGACTCGGCGGCGCCGATCTTGAGGTGGATCTGGAACGAGGTGGCCGCCGCTTCAAGCATGACATCGGGCTGCTCGATGGTCACCGGCTGCTCGCCCTCGCCCTCGATCTCGAGCCGGAACGGCGCGCCATCGCGCAGGCGCAGAATCTGCTCATTGAGCGCGCGATAGCGCGGACGCGGGGTCATCTGCGCTGGCACCAGGTGCTCGGGGCGCAGCGTGGGCAGGATGCCGATGGTGCCGACCTGTGCGTCGAGCGTGGCGGCTGCGGTTTGGCAATGCGCAAGGGTTCGCTCGAGTTCAGCGTGGAGTCGGCTCAGCGCCTTGCCGGTGAGGGGCTCCGGGGTGCTGTTCAGCTCCAGGTTGAAGCGCGCCAGCTCGGGGACGATGAGTGGGTCCCTGACTTGCTCGAGGAAGGCGTCGATCACCGGCGCCGGAGCCTGATGGCGGCGATCGATCAAACAGGCCTCTAGCTCGAAGCCGACCGTGCGCTCGCCTTCGCCCTCGGTATCAGCGAAGGCGTCTTTGGCGAACCAGCGCTCGAGCAACGCGGTCTCGGCCTTTAAGCGGGCCTCGAAGGCGCGGAAATCGGCCTTGGTGAACGAACGATCCTCGATATCCTGGCCCATACGCTCTGTTGCCTCCGGTCCGGCGCGAGGCCGCCTGCCGCCACAGTTAGGTGTTCCTTAACATGCGATCGAGCGTCTGTAAACGCTCCGGGGTGCCGATATCGAGCCAGACGCCAGCATGGTGCAGACCGCTGCAGCGCCCAGCCGCCATGGCCTCGCGGAGCAAGGGTGCAAGCGGGAAGGCGCTAGGCGCGCGGTCCGCGAACAGTTGCGGGCGGTAGAGGCCGATGCCGGCGAAGGTCAGCCGGGGACCACCGCCAGCGTCGAATCGCGCGCGTCCAGCGCGGAGCGCGAAATCGCCCTCGGGGTGATGCGGCGGATTATCGACCAGAACGATCTGGGCCAGGTCTTGCGCCTCGAGGCGCAGGCGGCGGTAGTCCAGATCGCACCAGATGTCGCCATTGACCACCAGAAAAGGCTCCGGACCCAATAACGCCAGCGCGCGATGGATGCCGCCGCCGGTCTCGAGCGCTTGCCCCGGACCTTCGGGCGAGTACTGGATCCGCACATCATAGGCGCGGCCGTCGCCCAGCGCCTGCTCGATCTGCTCGCCGAGGTGGGCGTGATTGATGACCAGCTCGGTGATGCCGGCATCGCGTAGGCGCCGAATCTGATGCACGATCAGCGCGCTGCCGCCCACCTCGAGCAGTGGCTTCGGGGTGTGGTCGGTGAGCGGGCGCATGCGGTTGCCGCGCCCGGCGGCCAGGATCATCGCCTTCATCTTGCGGGACTCGATGGCGGAGCCCGCGTCTCGAGCAGCACCGACAGGAACAGGCTGGCGAGCACGAAGGCGAGGAAGAGAAAGAACCCGAGCTGCAGGCTGGTGGCGTTGGTGCTGATCAGGTTGACGGCGCGCTCGCCGCTGCCGCCCGCGCTCCCCCCGCCGCCCAGCGTGGCGAGCTGGCTATCGATGAGCCCATCGAAGCCGAGATAGGCCATAAGGATCGCCACCACCAGCACATCGGCCATCGACCACTTGCCGGAGCGCAGCGCGAAGAACTGGACCAGCGCGCGCTGGCGCAGGCCGCGCGGGTCGCTGTAATAGAGGAAGCCGGCCAGGATCTTGGCGCTCGGGAAGACCAGGCTGAAGAGCACCACTAGCCCCGCGACCAGGATCATATCGACCGCCCCGGTCGCGGTGAGCACACGCACCAGATCGAGGATGCTCTTGCTCTGAAAGTAGAGCACCTGATCGGTGAAGACCACTGGCTCGCCGAGCAGGCTCAGGCTGAACGCATCGATGCGCGCCTCGACCTCGATCATCGGCGTCATCACTCCGGCGCCGAGCAGCACCAGGGTGGCCGCCGTGAGCATCAGCATGGTCTCGGGCGGCAGGAAGCGCGTGCGGCCAGACAGCATCCAGGCCAGGAGGAAAAGCAGACCAACGCAGCCGATTGACCAGAGGGCATAGGTCTGGGCCCGCGCTTGATGCACGCGCGTGACCTCGGTGAGCAGGGCGAGGCAATCGGCCTGGCGCTCGCAGCCGAGGGACTGAGCGATGCGCTGTCGCGGCGCCTGATCGATGCGGCTGAACGTGGTCTCTGCGGCCTGCTCGATCGCCTGCAGCAGAGCGCGTTGGATCTCGCTGCGGGTCTCGGGCCGATCGAGTTCCTCGAGCACCGCCTCGGCATAGAGCGGCACCTGGGCACGGAGCTGGTCGAAGTCGATGAGCCAGTCTTGCGCGCCCTGGCGCAGACTGCCCTGGAGTCGATCGATCCAGTGGTCGCCAGCGGCGTTGTGGCGGCGCAGAACCTGCTCGACCTCGGCCAGCATCCGATCCAGCAACAGCTCGACCTTGCGCTTGATCCGAGGCCGGTTGTCCTCGCCGAACTCGAACGACTGGATGCGTTCGGCAAGGATGACCGAGACCTGCTCGACCCAGACCTCGGCGTTGAACAGCCCGTACTTCACATCCTGGAGTTCGGCGCGCTGCACTTGCCGCTGTTGTAGCGTGCCGAGTTCCAGGATCAGCTGATAGGTCGAGACCGAGGCGCCGATCAGCAGCGCGGCCGAGACCAGCCCGACGATGATCCGGTGGGTCCGAGCGGGCATCAGCCCCGCATCGAGTCGAAGAACTCGTTGTTGGTCTTGGTGGTCTTGAGCTTATCGATCAGGAATTCGATCGCCGCCAGCTCATCCATCGGGTGCAGGATCTTGCGCAGGATCCACATCTTCTGCAGCTCGGCCGCTGGCATCAGTAGCTCCTCGCGGCGAGTGCCGGAACGATTGATGTTGATGGCCGGGAAGATGCGCTTCTCGGAGATGCGCCGATCGAGGTGCAGCTCCATGTTGCCAGTACCCTTGAACTCCTCGTAGATCACATCGTCCATGCGCGAGCCAGTCTCGACCAACGCGGTGGCGAGGATGGTCAGCGAACCGCCTTCCTCGACGTTGCGTGCGGCGCCGAAGAACCGCTTTGGCCGTTGCAGGGCGTTGGCGTCGACACCGCCGGTCAGCACCTTGCCCGAGGAGGGCACCACGGTGTTGTAGGCGCGCGCCAGTCGGGTGATGCTATCGAGCAGGATCACGACATCGCGCTTGTGCTCGACCAGGCGCTTGGCGCGCTCGATGACCATCTCGGCGACCTGCACATGGCGGGTCGCCGGCTCATCGAAGGTCGAGGAGATCACCTCGCCGCGCACCGAGCGGGACATCTCGGTGACTTCCTCTGGGCGCTCATCGATGAGCAGCACGATCAGGAATACCTCGGGATGATTGTGCGCGATCGACTGGGCGATGTTCTGCAGGATCATCGTCTTGCCGGCCTTGGGCGGCGAGACGATCAAGCCGCGCTGGCCCTTGCCGATCGGCGCGATCAGATCGACCGTGCGCGCGGTGAGATCCTCGGTGCTGCCGTTGCCGACCTCGAGCCCGAGCCGCTGCTGGGCGAACAGCGGTGTGAAGTTCTCGAACAGGATCTTGGTCTTGGCGTTCTCGGGCCGGTCGAAGTTGATGTCCCCGACCTTGAGTAGCGCGAAGTAACGCTCGCCGTCCTTGGGCGGGCGGATCTTGCCGGAGATGTTGTCGCCGGTGCGCAGCGAAAAGCGGCGGATCTGGCTCGGCGAGACGTAGATGTCATCGGGGCCGGCGAGGAAGGAAGCGGCCGCCGAGCGCAGGAAGCCAAACCCGTCCGAGAGGATCTCGAGCACGCCGTCGCCGTAGATGTCCTCGCCGCGTTTCGCCTTGGCCTTGAGGATGGCGAAGATCAGATCCTGTTTGCGGGAGCGGCCGACGCCCTCGAGTTCCATCGACTGCGCAAGCTCGACGAGCGCAGGGACGGGCATCTGTTTTAGCTCGGTGAGATTCATGGATGGTCTATTCGACGGCGTTCGGGGGCGCTCCCCGCGCGACGATTGCGACGGGTCGGGCGGGGACGAGGCGGGCTCGTTGACGGTGGGAAGGTCGGAGTCGGTCTGCTGGCCTGGCTCCGTCTCGATGTTGCCGGATCGGTTCTGCGTGTTATTCCCGGGCCGGCGCCGGGGCCGCGTGCGTGGCTGATTCAAAGGTTGCTATCGATGAAGACGGTCAGTTGAGACTTCGAGACCGCGCCGACCTTGATCGCCTCGGCCTCGCCATTCTTGAAGAGGATCAGGGTTGGGATGCCGCGCACATTAAAGCGCTCGGTTACGGCCCGGTTCTCGTCGATATCGATCTTGGCGACCTTAATGCGTCCCTCATACTCCTCGGCAATCTCCTCGAGCACCGGGGCGATCATCTTGCAGGGTGCGCACCAGTTGGCCCAATAGTCGACGAGGACGGGTTGATCGGACTGCAACACCTCCTGCTCGAAGGTGTCGTCGGTCACATGGACGATTCTCTCGCTCACTTCGGTCTCTCTCCAAGTTGGGGGTGTTGGACGCATGTCGACCTTAGGGTTTGGCGCCAACAGGTGATGCCCGTCAAAGGGTGCGGTGTTGATGTCGGTGGTGATGCCAACGGCGAAATAAAGGGAGGGCTCAACCCTGTGCGGCGACGCGCTCTGAATGCTGGTACTTGCCTCAACAGCAAATCCACCCGCCTGCTGGCGGGTCCAGCGGGGCTGCACTGGAAGCCGACTGGGATGATGCTCGTTACCGAAATCGCTCTCGTTTGATGCGCTTAGGTGGCACGTCGAGACGGGATAGGGCGGGCTGGTTGGCTAGCGCAAAAGCCGCCGCCAGCGTTAGGATGCTATTTGAGCGAAAGATATCAAGTTTTGCAAGTCCTCGCTCATCCTGTTTGTCGGCGCGCGCGCCCATCCTCATCCTTATGGTCATCCATGCCCCAGACTCACCTCACCGATACCCGTTTCGATCAGTTTGATCTGCATCCCCGGATTCTCGCTGGCCTCGAGGCCGCTGGGTTCCACTATTGCACGCCGATCCAGGCCGAGACCCTGCCGCTCGCGCTCGCCGGCCAGGACATTGCCGGGCAAGCACAGACCGGCACCGGGAAGACGGCGGCCTTCCTCGTCGTCGCACTTCAACGCTTGCTGCAATCCGAGCTGGCCGCCGCCGAGCTGGCGCCGAGTCCGGAGGCCACGCCCGGGGAGCGCTCCGCGCCGAACAAGCCCCCTCGGCGGCAAGGGCCGCAGGCGCTCATCCTGGCGCCGACCCGCGAACTCGCGGTGCAGATCCACAAGGATGCCCAGCTGCTCGCCGCAGAGACGGGATTCCGGCTCGGCCTCGTCTATGGCGGCACCGCCTATCAGGCCCAGCGCGAGGAGATCGCTGCCGGGGTCGATCTCCTCATCGGCACGCCGGGCCGGCTGATCGATTATCTGAAGCAACGGGTATTCGATCTGCGTCATGTCGAGGTAGTGGTGCTCGATGAGGCCGATCGCATGTTCGATCTCGGCTTCATCAAGGATATCCGCTTCGTGCTGCGGCGTCTGCCGGCGCCGAGCGAGCGTCTCGGCATGCTGTTCTCGGCCACCCTGTCTTATCGGGTCATGGAACTTGCCTACGAGCACATGAATGATCCGAGGATGGTCGAGATCACGCCGGAGCGGGTGACGGCTGATCGCGTGACTCAACAGGGTTATATGGTGGCCAACGATGAAAAGATACCGCTGCTGATCGGGCTGCTGCGCCGGCTCAAGGGCGCGCGCAGCATGGTCTTCGTCAATACCAAGCGCGAGGGCGAGCGGGTCTGGGGGTATCTGGAGGGCAATGGGCTCAAGGCCGCGATGCTCTCTGGCGATGTGCCGCAGAAGAAACGGCTCAGCCTGCTGAGGCAATTCCAGGATGGCGAACTCGCGACCATGGTTGCAACCGATGTGGCCGCGCGCGGTTTGCACATCCCGGGCGTGACTCATGTGATTAACTATGATCTGCCGGATGATGCCGAGGACTATGTGCATCGCATCGGCCGCACCGCGCGCGCCGGCGCCGCCGGCGATGCGATCAGCTTCGTCTGCGAGAGTTATGCGATGGGCTGGCCCGATATCGAGGCCTTCGTCGGCGCGCGTATCCCGATCAGCACCGTGGAGTCCGACCTGCTCGCCGAGGTCGACCCCAAAAGCCGGGTCCGGGTCGAGCGGCGTTCGCGCGATGCTGGACGCGATGGCGGTCTTGACGGCGGGCGCACGCGTGGTCGTGACGGCGCGCGCGGGTCGGGTGCGCGCGGAGGACCAAGGCGCGAGCCACAAGGAGCCGCCAAGCCGGGGCGCAGGCCCAAGCCGAGCGCGCCCTCTGCTGGCGATACCGCCGATGTAACCGCCAGTGCACGATCGCCCGCGCCCAACGCGAGTGCTGCACCGCACGTCTCCGCGAGCGACGCGCCCAAGAAGCGCCGCCGTCGGCGCTCGCGCCGACCGGCGGCGGGCCAGCCCGAACCGACGCCGCAAACCTGAGTCTCACCACCTCACCTTTTGGAGCCGAATTGCAGCGATGTCTGGTCCACGTTTTTCCCGCCCGCTTGTCCCGCTGCCGTCGAATCTCTTCGCGCTGGCGGTGTCGTTGTTCCTGGCCTGGGCCGGCGCGGCACCCGTGAACGGCAGCGAGACGGACGATGTCTATACCTTCGATGACAGCCCGCGCGATGCGCCGTTGCGCTATCCGCCCTGGTTCAATGACCCGTTTCTGGACCTGCGCGCCGATCTCGAGGCGGCGCGCGACGCCGGTAAAGGCCTGATCCTGTACTTCGGCCAGAAGCGCTGCGCCTACTGCCATCAACTCATCGATGTCAATTTCGGCGCCGAGACCGATATCGTCGAGTACACCAAGCGCCATTTCGATGTCACGCCGATCGATATCTGGGGCGTCGCCGAGGTCACTGATCTGCGCGGTCGCGCCCTGACCGAGCGCGATTTCGCCCTGCGCGAGGAGGCCGAGTTCACGCCGACGCTGATCTTCTACAACGCGCAAGGCAACGAGGTCTTGCGCCTGCGCGGTTACTATCCGCCCTATCAGTTCCGCGCCGCGCTGGAGTACGTCGCCGATGAACACTACCTTGAGGAACGGTTCCGGGAGTATCTGGCGCGCGGCAACAATCGCATGGTCTTCGATGCCGCCGATCTGCACGATCAGCCCTTCTTTCAGTCGCCGCCGTTCAATCTCGATCGCAGCCGTGTCCCGGCCGAGCGGCCCCTCGCCGTGTTCTTCGAGCAGGGGGATTGCCATCCTTGCGATGTCCTGCATGGTCAGTCCCTGCAGGATCAGACGATTGCCGAGGGCTTTGCCAGCTTGGACAATGTCCAGCTCGACCTGTGGGCGCCAACGCCGCTCATCACGCCTGCGGGCGAGCGCACCACGGCACACGACTGGGCCTCGGATCTCGAACTCTTCTACGCCCCAGCGGTGATCTTCTTCGACGAGCAGGGCCGTGAGATCCTGCGCGTGGACTCGGTAGTCGGTTTCTATCGGCTCGGCAACGTGCTCAACTATGTCACCAGTCAAGCCTATCGGCAGGAGCCCAGCTATCAGCGCTGGCGCCTGCGCCAGATGCGCTAAGCGCGTGAGCCTCTTAAAGAGCGCGCGGACGGCTGTCAAAGTGCCGTAACCTATCCTGTCCGCGCTTGGGGCATGATCATTGGATGCTAACCCGGTCCCGGGCGCTCGCCGCCTGGACCCCTGGAGATTGTCGTTTATGCAGAGCATTTACATCGCCGGCGCCGGATCGGGCAGCGGCAAATCGGTGGTCGTGTTGGGCTTCATGGAGATGTTGTCGGCGGTCAACCGGCGCGTCGGCTTCTTCCGCCCGGTGATCAGTGGCCCGGTCGAGCAGGACAGCCTGACGAGCTTGATCCGCGATCGCTACGATCTGCCGTTCCCGGCCGAAATGCTCTATGGCTGCACCGCGCAGATGGCCAGCGAGTTGGCTGCCGCCGGGCATTACGATGAGCTGCTGAAGCTGATCCTGAACAAGTTCATGTTGCTCGACGAGCAGTGCGATCTGGTGCTCTGTGCCGGCACCGACTACGACGGTCTGGTGCCCTCGCTGGAATTCGACTTCAATGCCGACCTGGCGAACAACTTCGGCAGCAGCATCGTGGTCGTGGTCAAGGGCTTCCAGCGCAGCTCCGAGGAGGCGCTGCACGCAGTGCACATGGCCCATGAGTCGATGATCAACCGGGGCGGCGACCTGCTGGCAACCGTGGTCAACGGCGTGCATCCGGACTATGTCGATGTGGTCAAGCGCCGCGCGCAAGCGGTGCTGCCGCAAACCGAGACCCTGCATGTGCTGCCCGAGACCGAGGCGCTGAGCAAGCCGACCATCGGCGAGATCCACAAGATGCTCGGCACCGAGCTGGTCTGCGGCGAGAGCGATGCGCTCAATCAGGTGGTCAGCCACTATAAGGTCGCGGCCATGGAGGTGCCGGACTTCCTGAATTATATCGAGGATGGCTGCCTGATCATCACCGCCGGCGATCGCAGCGACATCATCCTCGCCAGCCTGGCCGCCGATGTCGCCGATTCCTTCCCGCGTGTCGCCGGGCTGCTGCTCACCGGCGGGCTGAAGCCGGCCGAGAACGTCCAGCGCCTGCTCTCCGGACTGCGCCGCAGCAAGGTGGCGTTGCTCTGTACCGGGCTCGATACCTTTCGCACGGCGCTGGCGGTGAACAAGGTCGAGTCGGTCATCCTCCCCGGCGATGAGCGCAAGATTGCCGCCGCGCTGGGCGTGTTCGAGAACGCGGTCGATATCAAGGGACTGCAAGAGAGCATCGCCTTGCACGAGTCGGTCCGGGTGAGCCCGCTGATGTTCGAGTACGAGCTGATCCACCGCGCCAAGTCGCAGCGCAAGCGTATCGTGCTGCCCGAGGGGCAGGACGAGCGCATCCTGCGCGCCGCCGAGATTCTCAGCCTGCGCGGCGTCGCCGAGCTGATCCTGCTGGGCAATGCAGACAAGATCCGGCGCCGGGCCGGCGAACTCGGTTTGCAGCTCGAGGGTATCCAGATCATCGACCCGGTCACCTCGCCGAAGCGTTCCGAGTATGCCGCCATCTACCACGGCCTGCGCGCGCACAAGGGGATCTCGGAGCAGATCGCCTTCGACGCGCTCGAGGATGTGAGCTATTTCGGCACCCTGATGGTCTACACCGGCGATGCCGATGGCATGGTCTCGGGCGCGTTGCACACCACGCAGCACACCATCCGGCCGTCGTTCGAGACCATCAAGACCAAGCCCGAGACCAAGCTGGTCTCAAGCGTGTTCTTCATGTGCATGCCGGATCGGGTGCTAGTCTATGGCGATTGTGCGGTGAACCCGAATCCGGACGCCGAACAGCTTGCCGATATCGCCATCACCTCGGCGGGCACCGCCGCCGCCTTTGGCGTCGAGCCTCGCATCGCGATGCTGTCGTATTCCACTGGCTCGTCCGGTAAGGGTGCCGATGTCGAGAAGGTCCGCGAAGCGGTCGCGATCGCGCGCCAGCGCCGTCCCGATCTCAAGCTCGAGGGGCCGATTCAATACGACGCTGCGGTTGATGCCAGCGTCGCGCGCTCAAAGATGCCGGACAGCGAGGTCGCCGGGCAGGCGACGGTGTTCATCTTCCCGGACCTGAATACCGGCAACAACACCTACAAGGCGGTGCAGCGCAGTGCGGGCGCGGTGGCTATTGGTCCGGTGCTGCAGGGGCTGAACAAGCCGGTCAACGACCTCAGTCGCGGCTGTACCGTCACCGATATCGTCAACACGGTCGCCATCACCGCGATCCAAGCGCAGAGCGTCGGAGCGGCCTCATGAAGGTGCTGGTACTCAATTCCGGCAGCTCGTCGATCAAGTTCCAGCTCTTTCGCAGTGATGATTGGAGCGTGCCGGCCGCAGGCTCGGTGACCCGCATCGGCGAGCCAGAGGCCGTCCTGCGCTGCGGTTGGACCGATGCCCAAGGCCGCGCACAGACCCTGGAGGAGTGGGCCGCGATGCCCGACCACCAGCAGGGGTTGCAGCGCATCGCCGGCGCCTTGGCGCGCAGCGGCGCCTTGGCGGACCCGGCCGAGCTGCTGGCGGTCGGGCATCGCGTCGTGCATGGCGGTGAGGCGTTCCATGCGCCTACGGTAGTCGATGACGACATCATCGCGGCGATTCGGCAGGTGATCCCGCTGGCGCCGCTGCACAACCCGGCCAATCTCGATGGCATTCTGGTCGCGCGCGCGCTGTTTCCGAACACCCCGCAGGTCGCGGTCTTCGATACCGCCTTCCATCAGACCATGCCGCGCACCGCCTACCGTTATGCGATCCCGGATTATCTGTATCGCGAGCACGGGGTGCGCCGCTATGGGTTCCACGGCACCTCGCATCATTACGTCGGCCGGCGTGCCGCCGAGCGGCTCGACAAGCCGTTCGAGCAGTGCAACCTGATCACCCTGCATCTGGGCAATGGCGCCAGCGCCACCGCGATCCGCGAGGGCAGCAGCATCGATACCTCGATGGGCATGACCCCGCTCGAGGGCCTGGTGATGGGCACCCGCTGCGGCGACATCGATCCAGCAGTGCCTTTCTATTTGAGCCAGCAACTTGGGCTCGACAATGATCGCTTGGAGGATCTGCTCAATCGCAAGAGCGGGCTGCTCGGTCTCTGTGGCGATAATGACTTGCGCGAGATCCAGCGCCGCGCCGAAGAGGGCGACGAGGCCGCTGAACTGGCGCTCGGCGTCACCGCCCATCGGCTGAAGAAGTACATCGGCGCCTACCTGGCTGAACTCGGTCGGACCGATGCCTTGGTCTTCACCGGCGGCATTGGCGAGAATTCGGCCGAGCTACGCGCGCGGGCCTGCGACGGCCTCGAGAACCTTGGCATTAGGCTCGATGTCGAGGCCAATGCTGCGGCTTCGACCGAGGAGCGGGCGATCTCGAGCCTGGATAGCCCGATCCAGGTCTTGGTGATCCCGACCAATGAAGAGCTGCAGATTGCGCGCGAGGCGCTCGCGGCGGTCAGCTGAGTCGCTGCTTTGGTTAGCGCCGATCAACACGCTCACCGGCTGGCCCGTTATCATTAGATGTCTACTCTTCGATCCATCCCTTTGATCCAGTCGATTGCCGATGAACGATTCCGTTAGCCTGCATCCCACCGGCGCCGCCTTGCTCTTCGACGTCCTGCGGGATCTCGGGGTCGAGGTCATCTTCGGGCATACCGGCGGCGCGGTGATCCCGCTACATGTGGAGCTGAACAAGCGCATGCGCCGTGGCGAACCGGTGCCGCGCTTCGTGCTCTGTCGGCAAGAGGGCGGGGCCGGCCATTCGGCCGAGGGCTATGCGCGCGCGAGCGGGCGCGTCGGGGTCGCGCGCGCCACCGCCCGGCCCGGCGCGCCCCACCTCGCGACGCCCATTTGCGCCCCGCACAAGGGTTCGGTGCCCACCGGCTTCATCACCGGCCAGGTGCCGAGCCACGCGATCGGTAGCGATGCCTTCCAGGAGGTCGATACCGTCGGTTTCACGCGGCCGATCTCCAAGCACAATTACCTGGTGCGCGATGTCAATGATCTCGAGTGGATGCTGCGCGAGGCCTTCGCCTTGGCCCAGCATGGCCGTCCAGGGCCGGTGGTGGTGGATATCTGCAAGGACGTTCAGCTCGCCGCCTGCATGGCGCCGCATCCGGCACGGCGCCGGCATCGCCCGGAGATCCCGTTCGAGGCCGAGCGCGCCGATGCCATCCTCGATGCGCTGAGCACCGCCGAGCGGCCGGTGATCAAGGCCGGCGGCGGCATCATTCATGCCGGCGCTGCGGCGGCCTTGTGTCGTTTCGCCGAGCGCTTCGAGGTGCCGGTCACCACCACCTTCAACGCGCTCGGCGCGGTGCCCTTCGACGCGCCCTATTATCTCGGCATGCCCGGTATGCACGGCAGCGTGCCGGCCAACTATGCGCTGCGCGATGCCGATCTGATCCTGAGCCTGGGCGGGCGCTTTGATGACCGCGTCGCGGTCAAGGACTTCGCCCTGGGCAAGCGCATCGCGCATGTCGATATCGACCCCTCCGAGATCGATAAGACGATCAAGACCGATCTGCATCTGGTCGCCTCGCTGACGACCTTCCTCGATCATGCGCTCGCTAGCACGCGGCACGCGCGCCATCCGCGCTGGCTGGCGCAGGTGGGCGAGTGGCGCCAGCAATTGCCGTTACCTTATGGCAGCGGCGATTACATCAAGCCCCAAGCGGTGGTTGATGCGCTCTCGGAGTTGACCGCCGGCGATGCGACCCTGGTCACCGGCGTCGGTCAACACCAGATGTGGTCGGCCCAGTATTATCGCTTCCAGCGCCCACGGCAGTGGATCAGCTCGGGCGGCCTTGGCACCATGGGCTTCGGGCTGCCGGCGGCGATCGGCGCCTGGTATGGCCGCCCGGATCGACCGGTGGTGCTGATCGATGGCGACGGCAGTTTTCAGATGAACATCCAGGAGCTGGCGACGGTGGTCGCGAACGCGATCCCGCTGAAGATGTTCGTGCTCAACAACAGCTTCCTCGGCATGGTGCGCCAATGGGAAGACATGATGGACGGCGGTCACCACTACGAGACCTGCCTGGCGCGACGCCATGACTGCGATCCGGATTGCATGGCACTCGATCAGACCTGCCGGCGCCAGCTCCCGAACCTGCTCGGGCTCAAGCAGGTCTATCCGCGCCTCGAGACCTTGCGCGTCAAGGAGCCCAAGCGGTTGCGCGAGGTGCTCGAGCAAGCCCTGGCGATGCCCGGCCCGGTGCTGGTCGATGTTTGGGTCGACAAGGCTGAAGACGTGCTGCCGATGGTCTTGCCCGGCGGCCGGTTCGATACGATGATCGAGTCCCCGGCCGTCATCAGCGGATCCTGACGCCGAGGGGTACCGACTCGACTCGCGTTTGCCAGTAGCCTCCTTGTGTCTTTGAGGTTGCTATGCTAGTTGTAATAACAAAAACGACTGAACCATCAAGACCCCCGAGGGGGCCATCGATTGCTTTTGGAGGACCACTGCCCCATGACTGCCTTTTCCCAACTGCACGCACAGAACCACAAGATCACCGAACTCTCGAATGTCTTTCTCTACCTGATCCAAAGTCGGGAGATGTGCGACACCGAGACCACCTGTGATGTCTTCTTCGAGTACACCGGCAAGGTGCGCGAGCATATCGAATTGGTCGACCGCGAACTCTGCGGACGACTGATCTCGTACCCGGATCAATCGGTGAAGAACACCGCGAACCGCTTCCTCTCCGGCTCGACCGAGATCAAGCGCATCTTCAACAAGTACCTGAAAGACTGGTGCTCGGAGCCACATCGCCGGCTGCAGATCCGGGATTACGACGAATTCCTGGCCGAGACCGAGCAGATGTTCCGGTTGGTGCTCGATCGCATCCAGCGTGAGACCGAGCACCTGTACCCGCTGATCCGCAAGCTCGAGGAGAAGGAGAAGGTTGCCGCCTGAACGGCGCGCGCTTGACGCCCCGCAGGGTCAAGCGCGCCACACTGCGTGCGTCCATCACCACCAACAACGGCCGAACTCCTCCTGCAACCATCCTCGCCACCTGCACTTGGGGACCGACGATGCATCGAGCCAAGCTTGACGACAACGCGATTGCAACCTCCTTGCAATCGCTGAACGCCGGCGCGAACACGCCCTGGACCATCGAGGGCGGCAAGCTCCACAAGACCTTCCAGTTCCGTGACTTCAGCGAGGCCTTTGGCTTCATGGCGCGTGCCGCACTCGCGGCCGAGTCGATGGACCATCATCCGGAATGGTTCAACGTCTACAAGACCGTCCGCGTCGATCTGGCCACGCATGCTGTTAGCGGCCTGACTGAATTGGATTTTGAACTCGCCACGCGGATGGAAGCGATTGCGGATTAATCCTCGGCTCTGATCAAAGCGGCGCGGATCTGGGTGCTGCGCGCCGCCGTGGATTGCGTCCGCTTCTTTTAGGACGTACTCGCCAGCCGATGCTCGAAATGACTGAGCAGCCGCGAGCGCAGGTTCTTCTCCTTGTGCTTGGCCGCTGCCGAGAGGCGTTTTTCGGCCACGCCCATCAGGATCTCCTGCGCGCCCTTGGCGTGCTCGTCATCAGGCTGGCGTTGCACATAGCTGCCATCTGGTTGCATCTCCCAGGCCGAGCGCTGATCGGCCAACTGCACATCAAGGATCAGCCGCAGCTCCTGGCGTAACTCTGGGTTCTCGACCGGGGCATGGACTTCGACCCGGCTCTCGAGGTTGCGCCGCATCATATCAGCCGAGCCGATCAAGTATTCCTCGTCACCACCATTGCGGAAGTAGAGGATGCGACCATGCTCGAGGAAGCGCCCGACGATGCTGACCACCCGCGCGTTCTCGCTCAGCCCCGGCAGCCCCGGCCGGAAACGGCAGGTATCGCGCACGATCAGGTCCACCTTCACGCCGGCCCGGCTCGCCTTGTAGAGCGCGCGGGCGATGTCCGCATCCTCGAGCGCGTTCATCTTCATCTGGATCAGGCCGCCGCCGCCTTCCTCGACCGAGCGCTCATGCACCTCGATCTCGCGCTCAATCTTCTCGAGGATGCCGCGCTTGAGGGTATAGGGCGCGGCGAGGATCTTGCGATAGCTGGGCGGCGGCGAGTAGCCGGTGAGATAATTGAACAGCTCGGTCAGATCCTGACCGATGTCCTCGTCGCAGCCGAGCATGCCGAGATCGGTGTAGAGCTTGGCGGTGCCGCCGTGATAGTTGCCGGTGCCGATGTGATAGTAACGGCGCAGTTGTGAGTAGTCGCGCCGCACCACGAAGATCAGCTTGCAATGGGTCTTGAGCCCGAGCACCCCATAGGTGACATGGATACCTTCGCCCTCCAGCCGTCGCGCCCAGCCGATGTTGGCGGCCTCATCGAAGCGCGCCTTCAGCTCCACCATCACCGCGACCTGTTTGCCGTTGCGCGCGGCCTTGATCAGCGCATCGAGGATGGCGCCGCCCGAGGTCCGATACAGGGTCATCTTGATCGCCAGCACCTTGGGGTCCTTGGCGGCGGTGGTCAGGAAGCGCTCGACCGTGGTCGAGAATGACTCGTAGGGATGCTGCAGCAGCAGCGGGCCATTCTCGCGAATGATATGAAAGATATTGCGCCGGTCATTGCCAAGCACGGGATGGTCGCCGGAGCGGTGCGGCTTGTCGTGCAACTCGGGAATTTCCAGGCTCGCGAGTTCGAACAGATCGCGCCGGCCCATCAGTCCGCCGACCTCATAGACATCATCGGCCTCGTTCAACCCCAGCTCGGCGGCGAGCATGCCACGATGCACCGGGTCCATCCCGGTCTGCACTTCAAGGCGGACGATGGGCGCGAAGTGGCGCTCGCGCAGCTCGGTCTCGATCATCTCCAGCAGATCCGAGGCGGCCTCCTCCTCGGGCTCGACGATGGCGTTGCGCGTGACCCGGAATAGCTCGCAACTGACGATCTCCATGCCCGGGAAGAGCATGTCGAGGTTGTGCACGATGAGATCGTCGAGGGTGACGAAGGTGTTGAGCCCGTCGACCTGGATCAGGCGCTTGGAGACATCCTTGCTCACCGGCACCTTCACGCGCGCCATGTAAGTATCGCTGCCGCCGGGGAAGCGCAGTCGCACCAGCAGATTCAGCGCCAGGTTGGAGATGAACGGAAAGGGGTGCGCCGGGTCCATCGCCAATGGCGTGATCATCGGGAAGATGTCGGTGCGGAAATGCTCGCGCAGGCGCTTGCGCACCTCGGCCGATAACGCATGGACCTCGACCAGATGGATGTCTTGTGCCTCGAGCGCGACCATGACCTCGCGGTAGATGCGTTCCTGCTCGGCTTGGATCTCGGCGATCTCGGTGCGACACTCGTCGAGCTGCTGCCTCGGCGTGCGTCCATCGACGGTCTGACTGTGAACCCCGGCGGCGACCTGCTGCTTGAGGCCGCCGATGCGTTTCATGAAGAATTCGTCGAGGTTGTTGCTGACGATGGCGAGGAATTTCACCCGTTCGAGCAGCGGTGTACGTGGGTCGTCCGCCTCGTGTAGCACGCGGCGATTGAAGGCGAGCCAGGTCAGCTCGCGGTTGAGGTACAGTGAGGGGTCGTCCAGGTCGGGCTCCGGGTTGACGAGCGGCGCATCGGTGTCGACCGACTCGATATCGGCCTCGTCGTCCTCGACGATGGGTTGCGCGCTGGCATCGTTCATGAGTGGGCTCCCGATGTGGGCAAGTCGATCAACAGGGCCAAGTATCCTAACAGGGCTTGGCGGCAATGGTTATGTGACTTGGTCTGACTCGATGCTCTGAGATGTCCCCTGCATGCTTTGACACCCTGTACGCGGGCGCCGACGCGCCGCGCGGTGATTTCGTCTTCGACGAGCGCGTTGCGCGGGTCTTCGCCGACATGCTCGCCCGCTCGGTGCCCGGCTTGGCCGAATTGGTGCGCCTGATCGGCCTAATCGGCGCCCGCTTGGCTCAGCCAGGAACGCGCGTCTACGATCTTGGCTGCTCGCTTGGTGCCAGCAGCGCCAGCATCCTGGCCCGGCTGCCGACCAGCCTGGATGACGCATCGATCCGCATCTATGCCGTCGATCGGGCGCCAGCGATGCTCGATGAGCTGAGGCATCGGCTCGACGACGCGATCCGGCGCGGCCGGCTGCAGCCGATCTGCGCCGATCTGGCCGATGTCGCCATCGCCGATGCCAGCCTCGTAGTACTGAACCTGACCCTGCAATTCCTCGCGCCCGAGCAACGCCTGCCGTTGTTGCGACGCATCCGGGCCGGGCTGCGACCGGGCGGGGCGCTGATCCTGGCCGAGAAGGTTGCCTTGAGCGATGATGACGAACTCTTCTCCCAGGTACATGCCGACTTCAAGGCCGCGCAGGGCTACAGCCAGCTCGAGATCGCCCGCAAGCGCGCGGCCTTGGAGCAGGTCCTGATCCCGGACAGCATCCAGACGCATCAGGCGAGGTTGCGGGAGGCCGGCTTCACGCGCATCGAGCCCTTCTTCCAATGTCTAAGCTTCGTTGGTTGGATTGCGCGCTGATGAGCACCGAGCAGGTCCTCACGCAACGCTTCGCGCCCTTCTTCGACGCCTTGCGCGCGACACCGCTCGCCGCCTGGGCTGCGGCCTTGGAGCGCTTGGCCGGAGAACGGCTGCATCCGGCCCGGCATGGCGATCTCAGCGCCTGGGTCGAGGCCCTAGAGCGGCTGCCGGCGTTGCTTCCCGAGCGTGTGATTCTGGATCAGCCCTGCGTCGGGGTGACGAGCGAACAACCGCTGCCGGTGGGGTTGAATACCCAGCTACGGCAGGCGCTGGAGCAGCTGCATCCCTGGCGCAAGGGGCCGTTCTGTCTGCATGGGGTTGAGATCGATGCCGAATGGCGCTCGGACTGGAAATGGGCGCGTCTAGCCGAGGCTATCGCGCCCTTGATCGGGCGCCGGGTACTCGATGTCGGTTGTGGCAATGGCTACTACGGCTTTCGCGCGCTGGGTGCCGGCGCCGATTTGGTGCTCGGTATCGATCCGACGCTGCGTTTCGTGCTGCAGTTCCTCGCCCTCAACCAACTCATCGGCACCGAACGGCTGGCCGTGCTGCCGCTCGCCGACGATGATCTACCGAGCCTCTGCAACGCGGCTGCGGGCGGTTTCGATACCCTGTTCTCGATGGGCGTGCTTTATCACCGACGTGATCCAGCCCAACACTTGGCCCGCTTGCGCGACTGTCTTCGCCCGGGTGGAGAGCTGGTCCTCGAGACGCTCGTGATCGATCGCCCCGAGCGATCACATCACGAGACCCTGAGACCGGCCGGGCGCTATGCCCGGATGCGCAACGTCCACGCAATCCCAAGCGTCGAGACCCTAGTGGACTGGATCGCGGCGGCGGGTTACCGCGAGATTCGGTTGGTCGACCTGTCCCGCACGACCACTGAAGAGCAGCGCGCAACGCCTTGGATGCGCTTTCAGTCCCTGGCCGATTTTCTCGATCCGAACGATCCGAGTCTCACCATCGAGGGCTATCCAGCTCCCGTGCGCGCGTTGCTGCTCGCCGAGCGCGAGTACTGAGCGTTGTCATCGTCCGACTCCTGCTTCTCCCTTCACTCTTCCAACTTCTAACTGTCACGAATTCCTCCACAAGCGCGCTGTCCAATCTCGACTCGCTCATTGTGACCGCCCCCTTCGGCGCCCATGTGCTGCGCTTCGTCGTTGCCATTGACCCGGCTCGCCACGACACTAAGCCAAGCCCCACCCTGTTAGTTTGTCTTGAGAGCCCCGCGTGAGACGCCTTTTCAAAGTTTTGCTGCCCGTCCTCATCCTCGCCATTGGTTTCGGTGCTTTCCGCATGCTGACGTCGACCAAGCCCGAGCAGGCTTCGCCGACGGTGCAAGAGCGGGTCTGGCGGGTCGAAGTCGAACCCGTCGAGCGAATCACCGCCTCACCACAGCTCGAACTTTACGGCCGGGTCGAGACCCCGGATCTGCTGCGCGCGGCCGCTTCGGCATCGGCCTGGGTGGCCGAGGTGCGGGTCCAGGATGGGGATGTCGTCGCCGAAGGCGAGGTGTTGCTGCGCCTCGACGAGCGTGATTTTCGTCCCCGTATCGCGCAGGTCGAAGCCGAGATTGCCGATCTCGAGGCGCAGATCGCCAGCGAGAAGAACCGCGCCGAGACCGATCGCCTCGCGCTCGAACAAGAGCAGCGCCTGCTGCAACTGGCGCGGGACGCGGTCGCGCGTCAGCAGCGTTTGAAGACGCAGCAGGTCGGCGCCGAGCAAGCGCTGGATGACGCCAAGCGCACCGAGGCGCAACAGCAACTGGTGGTCAGCAACCGTGAAATGGCGATTGCCGATCATCCGAGCCGGCTGCGTGGGCTCGAGGCGCGGCTCGCCAGCGCCAAGGCGAGACGGGCGGAGCTGCAACTTGAACTCGAGCGCGCGACGATCCGCGCGCCCTATGAAGGGATCGTCACCGGCGTCGAGGTGACCGAGGGCGATCAGGTCAGCAAGGGCGAGGTGCTGGTGCGCCTCTATGCCACCGAGAGCCTGGAGGTTCGGGCGCGGGTTCCAGCGCCCTATCAGGACGAGCTGATCGCGGCGGCCACTCAGGGAATCGCACTGACGGCGAGCGCGATGATCGGCGGCAAATCCCTGACATTGCGCTTCGACCGGTTAGCGGGGGAGGCCGATCCAAGCGGTGTCGACGCCCTGTTCGAGGTCGAGGGTGATCCGGGCCTGGTGCGCTTCGGGCAGCTGTTGAGCGTGACGCTCGAGCGACCGCTGCGTGAGGCACTGGTCGAGGTCCCGTTCCGCGCCGTCTACGGCAGTGGCCGCCTCTATGTGGTGGAGGATGGGCGCATGCGTGGGATCGATGTCGAGCCTCTGGGCACCCGACTCGGCGCAAGTGGCGAGGAGCGGCTATTGGTGCGTTCCGATGAACTCGAGCCCGGGGATGCGCTGGTGACCACCCACATGCCGAATGCGATCGAGGGGCTTAGGGTTGAGATCATCGGCGATGAGGCTGCCGATCCCGATTTTGCCGATGCTGCGGCAAGCGTTGCCGGCGATGCCGCTGGAGAGACTGGGCGATGAGCAGGCTCGAGCAGCATCGCACCGACATCATCGGCCTGTTCGCCCATCACAAGGTTGCCGCCAACCTACTGATGGTCATCATGCTGCTGACCGGCGCCTTCGCGCTGGATCGGCTCAATGTGCAATTCTTCCCGACCTTCGAGCTGGATATCGTCTCGGTGCGCGTGGTCTGGTCCGGCGCCAGCGCCGAGGATATCGAAGACGGCATCACCGACCCACTCGAGCAGCGACTGCGCACCGTCGACGGCCTCGACAAGATGACCTCGACCTCGAGTCAGGGCATCTCATCGATCACGCTCGAATTCGACGAGGGTATCGACCCTCTGTTGGCCCTGGACGAAGTCCGCCGAGCGGTGGATGAGTTCCGCAACTTTCCCCAGGACGCGGAGAAACCGGAGGTCTCGCTGGCGACGCGCTATGAGCAGGTCGCGCGGCTGCTGATCACCGGGCTCCAGGATCGCGCCGAGATGCGCCAGCTCGCCCGCCGCTTCGAGACCGAGCTGCTCGAGCGCGGTCTGGATCAGGTGCAGATCAATGGCCTCCCGCAGGAGGAGATCCGCATCCAGGTCGATAACGACGAACTCGAGCAGCTTGGGGTCGGCCTGCGCGAAGTCGGCCAGCGCGTCGGCGACTTCAGCCTGGATCTGCCCGCCGGCTCGATTGGCCGCGATGAAGGCTCGCGCGAGCTGCGCAGCCTCGATAAGCGCCGCGAGGCCCTGGGCTTCGAGCAGATCCCGATCCGCGCCGACCAGCAGCTGCGCGTCGAACTCGGCGATGTGGCCAAGATCGAGCGCGTGCCGCAGGATCGCTCGGTGTTGCTCTCGATCGATGGCCGGCCCGCGATCGAGATGGTGCTACAACGCAGCGAGCGCGGCGACACCCTGGAGGCGGCGCGCGTCTTCAGTCAATGGCTGGAAGAGGCGCGCCAGACCCTGCCGCCCGGCATCGAGATCAGCGTCTACGATGCCTCCTGGGAACTGGTGCGCGATCGCATCATGCTGCTGGTCACCAACGGCCTTGGCGGGCTGGTGCTGGTGGTGGCGATCCTCTACCTGTTCCTGACTGGCCGCGTCGCGTTCTGGGTCGCCTGGGGGATTCCGGTCTCCTTTGCCGCCACGCTGTTTATCCTCTACCTCGTCGGTGGCAGCATCAATATGATCAGCCTGTTCGCGCTGATCATGGCGCTCGGCATCATCGTCGACGATGCCATCGTCGTCGGCGAGGACGCGATGGCGCATTACCAGAAAGGCGAAGACCCCTTGCTCGCGGCCGAGGGCGGCGCGCGGCGCATGCTGGCGCCAGTCATCGCCTCATCGCTGACCACCATCGCCGCCTTCCTGCCGCTGATCCTGGTCGGCGGGCGCATCGGCAATATCCTTGGCACCATCCCCATCGTGATCATCTGCGTGATCCTGGCCTCATTGGTCGAGAGCTTCCTGGTGTTGCCGGGGCATCTGCGCAATGCCTTCGTGCATACGCACAAGATCAAGCCGAATTCGCTGCGCGCGCGTCTCGACCGGGGCTTCGAGTGGCTTCGCGACCGTGCCTTCCGGCCGCTGGTGATCGTCGCCGTGCGCCAGCGCTTCGCGACCGTCGCCAGCGCCATTGCGATGCTGACCATCGCAGTCGGCCTGCTTGCGGGCGGGCGACTCGGATTCGTCTTCTTCCCGACGCCCGAGCCGCAAATCATCAACGCCAATGTGACCTTCGCCGCCGGCACGCCGCGCACGCGCGTCGACCGGTTCCTGGCGCACCTGGAGGAGACGCTGACCGAGACCGAGCAGGCCCTTGACCAAGGCCAGCTGACCAACGTCGTCCTCGCCTTTCACGGCTCCAAGAGCGGCGCTGGGAGTGGTGCTGCGGCCGATCAGCTTGGCTCGCTGCAGATCGAGCTGGTCGAGCCCGACCTGCGCAACGTGCGCAATAACGAGCTGATTCGCGCCTGGCGTGAGCGTATCCAGATGCCGGCGGGGTTGGAGTCCCTGAACATCACCGCCCGCCGGGTCGGCCCGCCTGGCCGGGATCTGACGATCCGGTTGACGGGCGCCTCGGCAGAACAGCTCAAGACCGCAGCCCTGGCCCTGTCCGAGACCATCTCCGGCATCGACGGCGTGCTCGAGGTCGATGACGACATGGCCTATGGGCGCGAGCAGTTGATCTATCGGCTCACACCGGTTGGCGAGGCGCTGGGCCTCACCGTGTCCGATCTCGGGCGCCAGCTGCGTACCGCCTTTGATGGCCAACTGGTGCAGATCCTTCAGGATGGCGCGGATGAAGTCGAGGTCCGGGTCATGCTGCCCTCGGCCGAGCGTGGCACCTTGGCCAGTCTGTATCGACTCAATGTGCGCACGCCGGCTGGCGATTCGGTGCCGTTGACGGCGGTCGCGGATTGGGACTCGCGGCGTGGCTTCGAGGTCTTGCGCCATGCCGATGGCAAGCTCGCGATCGAGGTCACGGCCGATGTGGATGCCAATGTGACCACCGTCGGTGAGGTGATCGCGGGCCTCGAGGACGGCACCCTGGCGCAGCTACAACGCGACTACGGCATCGACTATTCGTTCGAGGGCCGCTCGGCCGATCAGCGCGACACCCTCTCTGATATGCGCAAGGGATTGATGCTAGGGCTGGTCCTGATCTACTTGATCCTGGCCTGGGTGTTTTCCTCTTACGGCTGGCCGCTGGTGGTGATGGCGGTGATCCCGTTCGGCCTCACCGGCGCCTTGTTCGGGCATTGGTTCATGGGCATCGATCTGACCATCCTGTCGCTGTTCGGGATGTTTGGCCTTTCCGGTATCGTCGTCAACGACTCGATCATCCTGGTCAGCTTCTATCAACAACTGCGCGGCGAGGGCCTGTCGGTCGAGCAAGCGCTGATCGATGCGGCCAGCCAGCGCCTGCGCGCCGTGCTGCTGACCTCGCTGACCACCATCGCCGGCCTCATGCCGCTGCTGTTCGAGACCTCGTACCAAGCGCAGTTCCTGATCCCAATGGCCACTTCGATCGCCTTCGGCCTCGGCTTCGCGACGCTGTTGATCCTGTTGGTGATCCCAGCGCTGCTGTCGCTGCACGAAAGCGCGCATGGGCGGCTGCAGCGGTGGTTTGGTCGTGGGTCTAGCCTGCCGACGCCGCCGTCTGCGTCGCCAGAATCAGGATAGACTGTTGCGCTGATTCGGCGCGGACGATAGGAATTTTGGCGTGATCTTGTCTCGGTTCATTTGCTTGCTTCGGCGGGGCAGACGCTGTCCGCCGCTGTCCTCACCAGCGCGATTCGCGGTCAGGGGTCTGCTTGGCGGGCTGCTTGCGCTCTCGACCTTACTGGCGCATGGCGCAACCGCTCCTCGCTGAAGGCGCGGATCACCGCCTGCCAACAGCGATCGCCCCTGATACCAATCCGCTCAGGCCGCCAGACACCTCAAGCCCAAGGGCCACCATTGAAAGCCTGATCCTGAGCCTGGACCGCGTCTATCTGATCGGCAAGGATCCCGAGCAGCCGGGCCGGGAGACGATTCGGCCACTGCGCCGCCTGGATCAAGCTCAACGGCGCCGAGGGGACAGTCGAGGACATCGGGTTTCGCAGCACCCGTATTCGCACCTTCTACGACTCCCAGCTCTCCGTGCCGAACTCGGTCACCATGGGCGCGATCGTCGACAACATGGGCCGGCGCACCTATCGGCGCGTCTACACCACCCTGGCGATCCGCTACGACATACCGCCAGAGCGCATCGAGGCCTTCGTTGAAGGCATCAAGGCCGTGATCATGGCGGCGCCGAGCACCCGTAAGGATGAATTCCACGTGGTGCTGAACGATTTCGCGCCGAGCAGCCTCAACATCATGCTCTACTTCTTCCTGCAGGTCCCGGACTGGTCGGCCGAATTGGTCGAGCGCCAGCGCGTGCTGCTCGAGATCGTCCGCCTCGCCGAACAGCTCGAGGTCAAGTTCGCGTTCCCGACCCAGATCGAGATGACGATTCCCGACAAGCCCAAGAGCCGACTGCAGCACTATCGACTGACTGATCAGGGCCGCCAATGGCTACTTGAACAACGATTCGGCGGCTTGTCGTAGATGGTCTTCATCCTGCATGCTGTTTGAGTCCTGAGCCGCAATGGGCTGCGGCGCGGGATCGAAATGCTCGCAGAAGTTGGCGCGGACCTTGTCGGCGATCGGCTCGGCCAGCGGCTCGAGACAATCATTGGGGCGCCCGCGCTGATAGAGACGACAATTGTGGCAGGCACGCGTGGCCTTGCCGCAGCTCAGGCAGTGATTCTCGCGCCCATAGTCGGCGCGCGTCAGATCAGCACTGCAGTGCCAGCAATGGCCGATGATGTCGGGTTTCATGATGACCTCACCTGTCGGATTCACGCCGCCGCGCGCCAGCCCAGCCTGACCTCGACGCTGTCATAAGGAAACAGCAGTTTGCCATCCTAGAGGCTGCGGTTCGCCGCGATCGGCGGCCGCAGGCCATTCAGGGCTAGAGCGGCGTGCTCTTAGCGCTGACCAACAGCACAGCGGCCAAGCCCACGGCCACGGCTAGCAGCAGCAGCGCCAACTGGCGGCGCAGCCAGCCCTCAGCGCGCGTCAGCGCATCCAGGCCGGTCAAGCCATCGCGCTCCCGCGCAACCCACCAGGCGATCCAGGTCGCTTGCAAGATCGCTAGCCTTTGCAGGATTCCACAGGCGAGATGCCGCAGCCAACGGCCGCAAGCGGCCAATGGCCACCAGAGATCACCGGCTGGCAGCCAGTGGTTCAACCTTGGTGCCACTTTGCGCAGACTCCAGCCGAGGACGACTGACAACAGCAGCCCGAGCCCCAGCGGCCAAAGCAGATCGGGGAGCGCGCTGAGCGGAGGCCAGGCAAATTGGCCCGAGAGTTGGCCCGAGAACGCATCCTCGAGCCCGCCGGCCCAAAACGGCAGGCTGAGCGCGGCGACGACGCTCATCAACCAGGCCAGCGGCATCGGCGCGAGCAAGCGCTGATCATCAGCGCCCGCAGGCGCACGTTGGCGCTGGCTCGGCCTCGGGCTATGGCTCGCCCTTGGGCCATGGCTCGCGCTCAGGCTATTGCTTGGGCGCTGACTTGTCTCGATCGTCTGGCGCCATTGCCTCCATTGACGCCACAGCGTCCGCGCCATCAGCAGCGTGGTGCCGACTGCCGCTAGGCTCAGCCAGAATGCCAAGGCATTTTCACCTGCCGCATCGAGCGTCTTCTTGGTGCCCCACTTGGCGATCAGTCCGGAGCCTAGGGCACCAGCCAACGACAGCGCTGGCAAGGTCAGCAGGGTCCAGAGCAGCCAGGCGGGCCAGCGCGGTGGCTGTTCGCTGATGCCGACACCGAGAAACAGCGCGCCCTTGCTCAAGCCATGGTGGGCGGCGAAAAACGCCACCAGCACGCTGAGCGCGGGCCAACTCTCGGGACGCAGCAGCCCGACCGCGACCAAAGCCGTGATCATGCCCATCTGGCTGACGCTGGAATAGGCCAGCACGGCCTTCGGGTGACGTTGCGCCACGCCCAATAGTGCCGCCGCAAAGGCGCCGGCCAAGCCGACTGACAGCATTGCGAGCCCCAGCCTGTGGAAAGATTCATCGACACCGGCCATGCCCAGAGGCAGCGTGCTCATCCAGCCGACCAGTCCGGCCTTGATCATCGCGCCACTGAGCACGGCGCTGGCGGGCGTCGGTGCCACCGGATGCGCCAACGGCAACCAGAGGTGCAGGCCGATGACCCCGGCCTTGACCCCGAAGCCGAGCCAGAGCAACAGACCTATCCACAGGCCCGCATCAGCGGTCGCCAGAGTTGCGCGCAGCTCTGAAAGTGTCAGTGCCGAGCCCGTGCCGGCGCCCCACAGCAAGCCGGCTAGGATCATGCCTTCTCCGAGCACCGCCATGATCAGATAGGCCAGGCCGCCAGTGCGCGCCTCGCGACTGCCGCTGTAGATCACCAGCGGGTAGGCCGAGAAGGTCATGAGCGCAAAGCCGAGGTAGAAACTGGCAATATCCTCGGCGACGAGCAGCAGCAGATTGCCGCAGAAGGTCAGCGGCCAGAACAGCGCAAAGCGCAGCAGACGCGAGCGGCTTTGCGCGTCGCCGGCCGCAGCCTGGGCCTGCTCGGCGGCGAAGTAGCCCCTCGCGTACCAGCCCGCCAGTCCCCACAACAGGGCGGTGAAGGCCAGCAGCAGTCGGCGTTGATCATTGAGTTCCCAGTGTCCCCCAAGAAGCCAGGCCTCCAGCCACAGACTGCCGTCAGGGCCCAGCACGGCGAGCGCGAGCGCTGGCCAGGGCGCACTGATCCAGAGCCAATCCAGGAGCCAAACCGGGGTCCGGCGCGGCTTCTTCGGTGCGATTAGCGCCCACAACGGGGCTCGCAGCGCCAGCAGCAGGGGCCACAGCAGCGTCGCGAAGTGCAGTGCCGCGAAGAGCAAAGGTGCGGGGGGCAGGGGCGTTAGAGGCAGCTCGGTCATAGCACGAGGTAGGTCTCGTTCACCACCCGGATCGCCCACTGCAAGGGGCTGAAAGGCAGCCCCGCCAGCATCCCGGCCAGTAGGCTGAGCAGCGCCGTGGCCAAGGCCGGTACCAGCAGCCAAGCGCTGGTCTCGAATCGACTCGGCGCGCGCTCAGCCGGCCAAGTGCCGACCCCGTGGGCCGGTCCAGGGCGGAACCAGAGGCGATTGAGGATGGGCAGGAAATAGGCTGCGTTGAGCAGGGTGCTGGCCACCAGCACCGCGATCACCCAAGGCATGTCGGCCTGCATCGCGCCCATGCCCAGCGCCCACTTGGTGATAAAGCCGACCACCGGCGGCATGCCGATCATGCCGAGCGCGCCGACGGTGAAGGCCAGGCTGCTCAGCGGCATGCGCCGACCGACGCCATCCAGCTCATCAATGCGGTGAATCCCCAATTCTTCGGCATAATTGCCGGCGCAGAAAAACAGCGTGACCTTCATCAGCCCCTGATGCAGCAGATGCGCAAGCGCGGCGATGGTCCCGAGCGGCCCGAACAGACCGATCCCGAGCACGATGTATGAGACCTGACTGACGGTGGAGTAGGCCAGGCGCGGCTTGAGTTCCTGCTGGGTCAGCGCGCGCAGGGAGCCGTAAATGATCGTGACGCAGGCGATCACCACCAGTCCATCGAGCACGCCCAGGGCCGCGCTGAAGCCGATGCCGTAGACGTCGTAGACCAGCCGCACGATGCCGAAGGCGCCGGCCTTGACCACCGCCACCGCATGCAGCAGGGCGCTGACCGGCGCCGGTGCCACCATCGCGCGCGGCAGCCAGCCATGCAGCGGCACCAGCGCTGCTTTCACGCCGAAGCCGAGGATCAGCAGCCAAAACAGGCCGACTAGCAAGGCGTGATGGCTAGGGCCGAGTTCGGCCAGGATCTCCTGCTGACCGAAGCGCAAATCCCCGGCCAAGACCTGCAACGCCACCATGCCGATCATCAACAACAGGCCCGCGCTGAGGGTATAGCGCAGGTAGACGGTGGCCGCAGCCAATGCTTTCGGCGTGCCGCGATGCGCGACCAAGGGATAGGTGGAAAGCGTCAGCAGCTCGTAGAAGATCAGCAAGGTGAATAGGTTGCCCGCCAGGCTGATGCCCAGGCTGCTGGTGACACAAAGGCTGAAGAAGCCGAAGAAGCGCCGGCGGTTGGGTGAGTCCTCAAGGTAGCCAATGGCATAGAGGGTGGTGAATAGCCACAGCAGCGAGGACAGCCCGGCGAAGGTGAGCCCGAGCGCGTCCACCTGCAAGACAAAGCTCAGGCCCTCGACGATCGGAAACTCGACCGCGTAGACCTCGCCCGCGATCAGGCCCCGCGCCATCCAGATCACCAGCACCAGTTTGACCAGCGCGGCGGCGAGGTTGAGCGCGGTGCGGGTGCGCACGGCCTGTTCCGGCAGCATGAAGATCACGGCCGCAGTCAGGAGCGAGCTGGCCAGTGTCGCCAGCGGCAGCAAGGCGCTCATGGCGCTCCCGCTGGCGCCAGAAACGACAACGGCCAGGCGGCCGCCAGACCCAGCCCAATGGCGGCTAGCGCCAGTAGCAAGGCGATCAGCTCCATCCCCAGCGGGAGATTGCGGAACGCCGGTTCGGGGGCGTCCTCGACGAAGGAGCAGCGCAGCACCCGGAACACATAGATCGCACTGAGCAGCGTACCCAGCGCGAGTACCATCACCCAGGGCCACTGGCCCGACGCGAGCGAGGCCTGCAGCCATAACCACTTGGCGGTAAAGCCGGCGCTGGGCGGCAGCCCCATCAGGGTCACCGCCGCAAGCCCAAAGGTCATCAGCGAGAGCGGCAGTCGGCGGCTGGTTCCGGTCAGGCCCTCGAGCCGATTCGCGCCGGTCGAGAGCAGCAGATTGCCCGCAGCCATGAACATCGCCGCCTTGGCCAACGCATGCCCGGCGAGCTGCAGCCAGGTTGCCTGCCAGGCCATCAACGCGACGGCGGCGCTGGTCCCGGCCAGTAACGGGAAGGCCAGCATCAGGTACCCCAATTGGCCGACGGTGGACCAGGCCACCAGCTGTTTCAGCCCGACGGCGCGCCAGGCCTGCACCCCACCCCAAAGCACGGCCAGGCTGCCGAGCACGCCGAGCGCCCAGGCGCCGGCGATGGCTTCCGGTAGCAGCGCTCGCCAGAGCAGCAGCAAGATGAAGAACGAGGCTTTGACCACCAGCGCACCATGGATCGCGCTGACCGGGGTCCAGGCGCTGCCATGCACCGGGGCCAGCCAGCTATGCAGCGGAAAGATCGCCGCCTTCAACAGCAGCCCGCTGGCCAGCAGCGCGACGGCGATCTGAGTGACCGGATCGGGTTGGGCGACTGCTGCCAGCCCCGCCAGATCGAGTCGGCCCCAGGCGCCGAGCAGCAAGGCGATGCCGAGCAGCCAGGTCAGCGAGCCGACCAGCGCGAACAGCAGATAGCGCAGGCCTGCGGTGAGGGCCTCGACGCTGCCGGGGAGCAGCATCATGCCAACGGCGCAGAGTCCCATCAGCTCCAGGCCGGCGTAGAGCAGCAGCAGATCGGCCGCGATCCAGATCAACCCGAGTCCCAACGCCAGACCCCCGAGCAGCGGCCAGAGCCAGGCGTAGGCGCGCTTCCTGAGTGGTGTCGCGTGGGCATAGCTAACGGTGTACAGGGCGCTGGCCAGCAGCAAAAGCTGCGTCAGCAGCCATAACAAAGCGGCCAGTCCGTCCAAGCGCCAGTGCAGCGTCAGCGGCCCGAGCGCCAGGCGTCCTTCCATCGGCCCCGTCTCAAGCCCGAGCAGTAACCAGAGCGCCACCAGCGGCAATGACAGGGCGACGAGCAACACCAATCCGCTGTGGCGCGGCGGGCGCACCCAGGCCAGCAGGCCGAGGGCCAACGGCGCAAACAGCAGCCAGAGGAGATGGAACGGCGTTGGCGTCATGTGCCGGGGCTTGGACCAGCGCACGGGCTTCGGCTAACGCCTGGGCTTGGACCTGCTCCCGAGCCCGAGCCCGAACTTGCGACTGCACCGAAGAAGGGATTAAGGGTGACCTGACCAGCCTGTGCATGCAGGCGCAGTAACAGCGCCGCGCCGATCACCGAGCCGAGCAACGCCACCACCAAGCCGATCAGGATCAGCCCCCGGACCTCGGCGGCCGGCCCGGCGAGCCCGGCTAGGAGCAGGAAGACACCGGAGCCGAGCAGGTTAAAGGCCAGCAGCCGGCGCAGCAGATGGCGCTGCGTGGTGAAAGCCCAGAGCCCTAGGCCCATGATCAGCACGCCGGTTGCGGCCAACAGCGTGGTGACCGACGCCGGTGGCGTCAGCGCCTCAACGCTGAGCAACCAGACCAGGGCGGTGCCGGTCAAGCCTAGCCAGGTCAGGATCAGCAGCCAGCGCAGCGGTGCAGCGATCCGCCCACGTCGGGATGTTTCATCCAACGCCGGCAGGCGCGGCAATGCGCCGCGACCGCGCAGTGTCCAGAGCAATGTGCCGCCAGTCAGCAGCGCGCCGAGCAGCGCCTCGGCCAGTGCCAACCAGGGCGTGCCGAGCAGCAGCCAGGCCAGGGACATCAGCAGTGCAAAGGCCACGAAGCCTTGGCAGGCGCGCCACAGGTGCCGCTGCAAGAGGCAGACACCGGCCAGCAGGAGCAACAGTCCCGCCAGTCCCCAGGCTGCGGCTGGAGCCATTATCGATGCCGGTTCTTGGTGATCGGTGCAGGGCCGGGGCGGCGGGATTGTAAGGCGTCATACAGATTCATGTGGGCTTATCGTCGCTGACAGGGGCTTCCAATCGTTCGGTGTGAAAGTCTAACGGATTCCGTTTAGGGTCTCCTCCACTCAGGGTGTTTCGATCAGCACCAAGCGTTCGCCAGAGGCGAGACGGCGGATGATCGGTTTGAGGCGTTGCAAGCGTTCAGGCAGTTCGGCCAGCGCTGTCGTCGCCGCCGCGCGGTCTGCATAGGCACCTAGCAGCACCGCATGCCAGCCGGCGCTCTGATCGGCGGTCTCCAGTTTCAGAGCGCGGAGCGAACCACAGCAGTGCGCCGAGGATCAACCCGGTGAGCGCGGCGGCTGCATAAGCCCCGGGAGTCCCGAGCGCGCGCGTGACGGGCAATCGCGCATGGCGTCGTTGGCGCGCAAGGCATCGGCGAGCAGATCCGATGACGATGCTTGGTGTTCATGGATGTGCATTCTGAGCCGGCCGCTCAGCGGCGGTCATTGACGTCTCGCGCCGGCACGAAACACAATCTGGACGCAGCCACCGATTATACTGGAGAGACGTCATGGCGCAGCGCGCCCCCTCGCGCACCGGCGACAAGGCACTCACGGAGGCTGCGGGCCTCCATCGTGCCGGCAAGCTGGACAAGGCCGAAAAGGCCTACCGTCGCATCCTGCGGCGGCGCCCGACCGACGCCCGCGCGCTCTATTTTCTTGGCATCGCCGTTCACCAACGGCGGCGGCCGAAGGAGGCGATTCGCCATTTTCGCGCTGCGCTCAAAAGCGACGCGAGCAATCCCGACCTGTATCGCCATCTGGGCTTGGCGCTGAAGGACACGGGCCAGCCGGCTGCGGCCGAGGGCGCCTATCGCGAGGCGCTGGCCGTGGCGCCGGATCGTCCGGAGATCCTCGCCAACCTGGCCACCGTGCTCAAAGCGCAAGGTCAGCGTGACGAGGCGCTAGCGGCCTTGGAACAGGCAGTCAGTCTGGCGCCCGATTCCGCTCCGATCCTCACCGCCTGCGGCCATACCCTGCGCGAGACCGGGCGCTTGGATGAGGCGGAAGCCATGCACCGCCGCGCCCTGGCCCAGCGCCCGGATCATGTGCCCTCGCTGACCGGGCTCTCGGCGACGCTGTGGCGCAAGGGGCGCGATGACGAAGCCGCCCAAGCCGCGCGCGAGGCCATTGCCCAGGCGCCGCACCTGGCGCAGGCGCATCTGATGCTGGGCAACGCGCTGCGCCGGCTGCAGCAGCCGCAAGCGGCCATGGCGGCGTTTCGCGCCGCGACCGAGGCCGCGCCCGAGGATCCGACCCCGCGCGTCGGCCTGGCCGAGGCCGCGCAGGATGCCGGCGCCCTGGATACGGCCTTGCAGGAAGGGCGCCGTGCCCTCGCGTTGCAGCCCGAGGCGGAGTTCCTGCATACGGTCCACGGCCAAACCCTCTATGCGCTGCGCGCCGCCGGTCGCCCGGAGCAGGCCCGCGCAGAGGCCGGCGCTTGGCTCGGCGCCTATCCCGACAGCCCCACGGCCCAGCATCTGGCGCCGCCGCTGATGGACACCTCGCCGCCCGAGCGTGCCAGCAGCCCCTATGTGCGCGCCACCTTCGACGCCTTCGCCGAGAGCTTTGATGACCGGCTCGGCGCCCTCGACTACGCCGGGCCGGCGGTGGTCGAGAACCTGCTGCGCGGCGCGCGTCCCGCAGGCGTGGACGCCTTACTCGATCTCGGCTGCGGCACCGGCTTGGTGGGACCAGTCCTGCGCCCGCTGGCGCGACGCCTGGAGGGCTTGGATCTGTCGCCGGGGATGCTCGCCCGCGCCGCCGAGCGACAGGTCTACGATGCCTTGCACGAGGCCGATGCCGAAGCCTTCTTGGCCAACGCGCAAGCGGCCTGGGATGCCGTCATCGCCGCCGATGTACTCATCTACCTGGGGGTCTTGGAGCCGCTGGTGGCGGCCGTTGCCATGGCGCTGCGGCCCGAGGGCCTGTTCATCGCCACCGCCGAGGAGACCGACGGGGCCGCTTGGGAACTGCAGCCCTCGGGGCGCTACCGACACAGTCGGCGATATCTGATTGAGGTGCTCGAAGCGGCTGGATTGCTCATCGAACAGCTCGAAACAGTGGTGCTTCGCCATGAGGGCAATCGGCCGGTGGAGGCCTTGGCGGTCGTCGCGCGCCGCACGGCCAGCGGATCATCTGTATGACCCTCGCAGATGCGGCTAACCATCGCAAATGCCCTGATGAGCACCGACACCACAGTGACGTCAATGGGCGTACTCAGGCGACTGTGCAAGCGGGTTTACGCTTGGCATCGGTCCGTACCAGAGCATTCCCTAGCAAGCGGTCAACTGCCGTTTCTAGGATCATGGTTCGCGCCGAATCCGCCAGCAGCGGTGGATGTGAGGGTTGCGGGCGAAGTCCTTGGGGATGGTCTGGGCGCTGATGTCTTCGATCGTCAGATCGCTCAGCGCCTGCTGATCGAGCTTGAAGCGGCGCTTATTGGTCGAGAAGATCAGCTCGCCAGCAGGCGCAAGCAGGGCCACGGCGGCGCGGATCAGGCCGACCTGATCGCGCTCGACATCGAAGGTGCCGCTCATGCGCTTGGAGGTCGAGAAGGTCGGCGGATCGAGGAAGATGAGCCCAAAGTGACCACGATAGGCGCGCGCCTGCTCCAGCCACTCCAGACAGTTGGCCTGGATCAGTTGGTGATCGCGGCCTGTGAAACCGTTCAGCGCCAGATTGCGTCGGGCCCAGTCGAGGTAGGTCTTCGAGAGATCGACCGTGGTGGTCGAACGGGCGCCACCCCGCGCGGCATGGCAACTGGCAACACCGGTGTAGCCGAACAGGTTGAGGACAGCCCGGTCGGCGGCCAGACGAGCGATCAGGCGGCGCGTCTCGCGATGGTCGAGGAACAGGCCGGTATCCAGATAGTCCTCGAAGTTGACCAACAGGGTCAGATCATCCTCAGCGACCTTGTGGAAGTGACCGGTCTGCGCGAGCCGCTCGTACTGGCCCTTGCCGCGCTGCGGCTGGCGGACCTTGAAGAACAGGTCCTGCTCCGGCACCTCGAGCACCTCGGCGATCACGCCGATGCCCTCGCGCAGACGCCGGCGCGCGGCTTTCGGGTCGATGCCGGGTGGCGCGGCGTATTCCTGCATCTGCACGAAACGTCGCTCCGGGGTCGCCGGATCAGCGCTCTGGTAAACATCGACCGCCAGGGCGTACTCGGGCAGATCGGCATCATAGAGCCGGTAACAGTGGATGCCATCGCGCTGTAGCCACTTCTTCAGCGCCTTCTGGTTCTTGCGCAGCCGGTTGGCGAGCATCTCGGCGCCGGGTCCGCGCTCGGCGGCCGGCAGCGGGCGCGGTCGGTCCGAGACATGCGCCTCGGGGCGGACCTCGAAATGCAGTAGGCGGCATTCGATCGGCCCGTTGTAGAGGGTATGGAAGCGATGCGCACGCAGCCCCATGCGCTTGCCGAGTTCCGGGTTGCCGGTTAGCACGGCGGCGCGCCAGCCCTCGAACTGGGTGCGCAGCAGCGCACCGAGGGACTGATAGAGGCCGGCGAGATCCTCGGCGCCAATGCGCTCACCATAGGGTGGGTTGGTGATCAGTAAACCCGGGCAAGGCGCTGGGTTGGAGGTGGTTTCTGATGCGATGGGATTATCGTTGTCGCGCTCGTTGGCCTTGCTAGTGCTCGTGCCAGTGGCTGGGTTTAGCCCTGGATCTGCGCTCTTCCAAATGGTCCGATCAGAGTTTGCGCTTGAGCTTGTAATTTGGTTTGGGTCCGTGCTTGGATTCGAGTCTTGTCTTGGGCTTTGGCCAGCTCCTATATCTGCGCCTTTTTCAGGGCCAACGGCCGCGTTTTTGACGTTACTCTGGCCTGCCAGGCTTGGCTGGCAATCCTCAAGCGCACTTCGCTCGAAGTGCACATGGCCGGCGAGGCCGGCATGCGAGGCGTTGGCATGTGCGGCCTTGATCGCGCCAGAGTCGAGATCACTGCCGCGCAGCCTCGTATCACTGCGTGCCAGCCGATGCAGCCCAGTCGCGCGGCGCTCCTTGGCTTCGGCTAGCAGTTGGCTCCAGGCCGCTGCCTCATGGCCGCGCCAGCCGCTGAAGCCCCAATAATCGCGGCGCAGTCCGGGAGCGATGTCGGCGGCGATCAGCGCGCCTTCGATCACCAGGGTACCGATGCCGCACAGCGGGTCGAGCAGGTCGCCGCCGCCGGCGGCGATCTCGGGCCAGCCAGCACGTAGCAGCAGCGCTGCTGCAAGCGTTTCCTTTAAGGGCGCGGCGCCGCCTTGGATACGCCAGCCACGCCGATGCAGGGCCTCGCCGGAGAGGTCAATGAAGAGTGCCGCTTGGTCGCGGAATAGACGGCAGCGAAGCGCCAGATCGGGCTGGATCGGGCGCACGCTGGGCCGGCTGCCACTGCGCTCCCTAATCTGGTCGACGATTGCGTCCTTGATGCGCTGCGCCGCGAACTGGGTGTGCTCGATCTGCGAACGGGCGCTGTCGACAGAAACCGCGAGGGTCTGCTCCGGGCCAAGATGTTCGGACCAATCGATCTCGCGCACGCCTGCGTAAAGGGCGTCGGGGTCGGGTGCGGCGAAGTCGCTGAGCGGCAGCAGCACGCGGCTGGTGACCCGCGACCAGAGGCAGACGCGGTAGGCATCGGCGAGGCTGCCGGAGAACTCGACCCCGGCGCGGGTCTCGACCGCGCTGTCGATGCCAAGCCCGCGCAACTCATCGGCGAGCAGGCTCTCGAGATTGCGGGCGGCGCTGGCGAGGAAGTGTTGCTCGCTCATTTGTCTGATGCCGCTGAAGATGCAGGCACGGGCGCAGATCCCTCTGCAGGTGTAGGTGCAGGCGCTTCCGCCATCATATCCGCAGATGCGCGCGTCGATCCGGATGCGGGCATCGATCCGGAAGAGCGTGCAGCTGCGGATGCAGCGGCAGGCGTGGATGAAGTCAGCGCGTCATCATCGGCGGCTGGAGTAACCGGCGCGCTCGGCAGTGTCCGCACCGAGTCCGGCAACTGCGAAACCAGCACCTCGGCGAAGGCATCCAGCGCCTGCTGACGCGGGAAGCTCCGCCGCGAGACCAGCGAGATGCGCCGATAGGCATCGCGCAGATGCAATGGCCGGCGCACGATCGGGCTGTCCGGCGGGGTCTCGCCGCTGCAGGCCAGCGCCGGGAGCAGAGTGCAGCCGAAACCGGCGCCGACTAGCTGCAGCAGGGTCTCGAGGCTAGAGGCGCGCAGGTCGGCCATCTCGCCGCTGCGTGGCCGCTCGGCCAGCCGACAGACCTCCATCACCTGATGGGTCAGGCAATGGCCGTCGCTGAGCAGCAGCAGCTCGGTCTCCTCAAGATCGGCCGCAGTAATCTCGGGCTTGTCGCCGAGTGGGTGCTGGCGCGGATGGGCGAGCCAGAACGGCTCCTCGAACAGCGGCCGCGCGACCAGCTCGGGCTCGGTGACCGGCGTCGCCAGCAGCGCCGCATCGACCTCGTGATGCTCGAGCCGCTTGAGCAGGGTCTCGGTGATCTCCTCGATCAGCACCAGCTTGATCTGCGGCAGGCGCTCACGCAGTGGCAGCAGGATCAGCGGCAGCAGATAGGGGCTCAGCGTCGGGATGGCGCCGATGCGCAGCGGTCCGGCGAGCGGATCCTGGTGGGCGCGCGCGACCTGCTCGATGGCATCGGCCTGCTCCATCAGCAGGCGTGCGTGTTGCAGGATCAGCTGACCGGTCGGGGTGATCTCGACCGAGCGGTTGGTGCGCTCGAAGATGGTCACGCCCAGCTCGTGCTCGAGCTTGCGGATCTGGCCGCTCAGCGTCGGCTGACTGACGAACGAGCGCTCGGCGGCGCGGCCGAAATGCCGGGTCTCGGCGAGGGCGAGGATGTATTTGATATCGCGCAGATTCATAAGAGGGACAGTGCAAATGCCTTGGCGTCGGGGGCCAGCGCCGGGTGAGTCTGGTCGTCTCTTTGCTCAATGATTCGGCTTGGGGGCTGCCTGCCCGCACTCAAACGCACAACCGGGTTTCTAGCAGCGACGAAGACAAGCATACCCTGAACCTGCCTAGAATCCTGTCCCCACACCTAGGGCATGGCTCTGAAGCGCGTGCGGGGCGGCAACCGGGGGCGAGCGCACGGGCTCCTGGAGTAGCGCCCGCACCACAGAATGAGCTTGCGACCTGCTGGGAGTTCTAATGCCCTCCAGCAGTTTGTGCCTTCGGCGAAGCGGTCAACTGCCGTTTCTAGGATACTAGGAGGCAACGACAGCTGGCGACCGACCGCTCATCACCCGAGGCGCTATGTCCAGTCAACCGCTCCCTATCAGCATCCAGACCTTCCGCGAGATCCGCGAGGGGAATTATTGTTACGTCGACAAGACCGCCGAGGCCAAAGCGCTAGCGCAACAGGGCAAGGCCTATTTTCTCTCGCGCCCACGACGCTTCGGCAAGAGCCTGTTC
>NZ_JCAQIA010000062.1:0-9146 GCF_059621085.1 Halochromatium sp. NSM3
CCAATCGTGCCAACATTGACGTGCGCCTTCTTTCTCTCGAACTTTTCTTTGGACACTGACCCTATCTCCGCACGCTTGGATATCGTCTTGTTACCAGTCTGCCGCCACGAATCGTCAAACCAGCCCGATGACCGGGCCACCATAGACGGAAATGGAGCCCATGACCGGAGTCGAACCGGTGACCTCACCCTTACCAAGGGTGTGCTCTACCAACTGAGCTACATGGGCAAATGCTTTTGAGTCAAAACCTACTCGAGCCGAGCATTGTGCTCACGCCTAGCGGGCGCTGGACATGGAGCGGGTGATGGGAATCGAACCCACACCATCAGCTTGGAAGGCTGAGGTTCTACCATTGAACTACACCCGCATGTCAGACGGGTTACGACAGCCTTGCAGCGAGAGTTCAATCACGCCCCAGTTGCCGGCCCTAGTCGCCTCCCAATGAGAATGGCGACCGCTTTATATGGTGGAGGGGGGAGGATTCGAACCTCCGAAGGCTGAGCCGTCAGATTTACAGTCTGATCCCTTTGACCGCTCGGGAACCCCTCCAAGTCAGCCGAGCGCGGCAGAATACCGCGCCATCGCCTACTCGTCAACACCAAGACGGTAAATTGATGAGCCGCAGCTGGGCTGCCGAAGAGGAATCACTCATCGGCTCGACCTTCAGCCGAGCAATGCCTAGCGACGTTTACGGTAGACTCGCGCGAGCGAGCATTTTTTCATCCCCCCATTACGACGAACAAGAGGACTCTCGATGGACGTCACCATCTTTGGAAGCGGCTACGTCGGCCTAGTGACCGGCGCCTGCCTGGCCGAAGTCGGCAACCAGGTCATCTGCATCGATGTCGACGCTGACAAGGTCGCCATGCTCAACGCCGGCGGTGTCCCGATCTTCGAGCCCGGACTCGACGACCTGATCGCCAAGAATCGCCAAGCCGGCCGGCTGCGCTTCTCGACCGATGCGGACGAAGGCGTCGACCATGGGCTGTTCCAATTCATCGCCGTCGGCACCCCACCGGACGAGGACGGCTCGGCCGATCTGCGGCATGTGCTCGCGGTGGCGAAGTCGATTGGCGAGCGCATGACCAGCTATCGCGTCATCGTCGATAAATCGACGGTGCCCGTCGGCACCGCTGATCGCGTCGCCGAGACCGTTCGCGCGGCGCAGGCCGAGCGCGGGCAGACGATCGATTTCGATGTCGTCTCCAACCCCGAGTTCTTGAAGGAAGGCGCCGCGATCGATGACTTCATGCGCCCGGATCGCATCATCGTCGGCACCGACAACCCGCGCACCGGCGAACTGCTGCGTGCCCTCTATGGCCCGTTTAATCGCAATCACGACCGCGTCATGGTCATGGGCGTGCGCTCTGCGGAGCTGACCAAATACGCCGCGAACGCCATGCTCGCGACCAAGATCAGCTTCATGAACGAACTCTCGAATATCGCCGAAGCCGTCGGCGCCGATATCGAGATGGTGCGCGTCGGCATCGGCTCCGACCCGCGTATCGGCTACCAATTCATCTATCCGGGCTGCGGCTATGGTGGCTCCTGCTTCCCGAAGGATGTGCGCGCGCTCGAGCGCACGGCCACCACGACCGGCTACAAGGCCGAACTCTTGCAGGCGGTCGAGGCGGTCAACCACCGTCAAAAGGAGCGGCTGTTCAGCAAGATCGAGCGCTACTTCGAGGGCGCCCTTCAAGGCAAGACCTTCGCTCTCTGGGGCCTGGCGTTCAAGCCGAATACCGATGATATGCGCGAGGCATCGAGCCGCCGCCTGATGGAACAGCTCTGGGCCGCTGGCGCGCGCGTGCGCGCGTTCGATCCGGTCGCCGCCGAGGAGGCGCAGCGAATCTATGGCGAGCGCACCGATCTGGAACTGGTCGAGAATCGCATGGACGCGGTCAAAGGCGCCGATGCGCTGGTCATCGTCACCGAATGGAGCGAGTTCCGCAGTCCGAACTTCGCCGACATCAAGGCGCAGTTGAGCGCGCCCGTGATCTTCGACGGGCGCAACCTGTTCGATCCCGCTCAAGTCACGGCCGCCGGGGTCACCTATGTCTCGATCGGACGCGAGCCCGCGCGTCCTGTCTAAGCGATCGCCCGCCTCGGCGACACGCCCAGCTGGGTTGCGCGGCCGCGCAACCCGCATCCGCCTCCAGCACCGCTTGCTCGACCGTCACGGGCACGCTCGTGACCGATGCGCCTGTCCGTGCGCCACCGGCGGATCGGCATGAGCATTCGCCATCGAACCGGTTGACAATTCTCAACGAAGAAGTCACCGTGCACGCCAAGATGTTTCAGTACCGCAACAAATCCGACCAAGCCGGTTCAGGCGGTCGCCATGCCGTCGGCGCGAGAAGAGAACGTCAACGAGAAGAGTAATGAGGAGAGCAGTGAGGAGTACCCCCGATCATGTATAAACAGATACAAGCGAGCGCCTTGGCACTTGCTTGCGGCGCGCTAGCGCCCCTAGCCCAGGCCACCAATGGCTATATGTCGCACGGCTATTCGCCAGCCGCCAAGGGCATGGCAGGCGCCGGCGCGGCGGCCATGCCGCAGGACACATTGGCGATCGTCGCCAACCCGGCCGGCGTCAATCAGATCGGCCGGCGCGCCGACGTCGGCCTGTCCTGGTTCATGCCTCGCCGCGAATACAGCGGTCTGCGGCCCTCGGACGCCTTCTGTACCACAGGCTGCACCCAAGGGGCATTCGCGCCGATCGGCAGTGGCGATGGCACCGGCACCCTGCGCAGCCGAAACGAGGACTTCCTGATTCCCAATCTCGGCTACAGCCATCCGCTCGACGATCGCAGCGCCTTCGGCATCGCCGTCTTCGGCAACGGCGGCATGAATACCGATTACCGCAGCGCCAAGACCTACCAGCAACTCGGCGCCTTCGGCGGCAACAATCGCTTCGCGAATCCGCCGCACTATCTGCCACCGGACCCACGCGCCGCCATGCAGGTTCCGGGCACGACGCCCGCAGGCGGCGGCAACGCCGGCGTCAATCTTGAGCAACTCGGCTTGGCGTTCGCCTACTCGCGCGAGGTCGCCGACGGACTGAGCCTGGGCGCCAGCGTCCTGCTCGGCTACCAGACCATCGAGGTCAAGGGAGTCGGCGCCTTCCAGGGCTTCACCCAGACCTTCACCCAGAGCATGCTCGAAAGCCGGACGATGAGCGGCGTCTCGGTGCCCAACCTGAGCGATAACGGCCAGGATTCGGCTTGGGGCTATGGTTTCCAGCTCGGCGGTCTGTGGGAGATCAGCCCGATGCTCGCGCTCGGCGCCTCGTACCGAACCAAGATGTACATGGGCAAGTTCGATAAATACGCCGACCTGTTCGCCGAGGGCGGCAAGTTCGACATCCCTGCAGTCGGCACGCTGGGCCTTGTCATCCGGCCCAATGAGCGCCTCGCGCTCGCCTTCGATGTGCAGCATATCGGCTACAGCGATGTGCCGGCGATCGCCAACCCCAACGATCTCGCCCTCAAATGCGATCTCGGCGCCGGTCTTGGCCAGCCCAGCCGTCCGGGCGCGACCTATGACGCGCGCTACTGCTTGGGAGGCTCCAAGGGCGCCGGCTTCGGCTGGGACGACATGACCGTGTTCAAACTCGGCGCGCAATACGCCGTCAACGACACCCTGAAGCTACGCGCCGGCTATAGCTACGGCAAGAATCCGATCGACGGCAGTCAGGTCGCCTTCAATACCCTCGCCCCGGCAACACCGGAAGAGCATTTCACGATCGGCGCTAGCTATCGGGCCAAGGACAACATCGAGCTGACCTTCTGGGGCATGTATGCACCGGAAAAAGGCGTCTCTGGACCAGGGGCGTTCACCGCCGACCAGGCCCCCGAGATCAGAATGCACCAGTACGAGGTCGGCCTGAACGTCGCGTTCCTCTACTGATCCTGACCGAACAATAACCAAAGGAGGTTTAGCAGGCCGCCAACGCGCGGCTTGCTATTTTTTTGCGCCCGCGAAACGCGATGGCGGAAATTAGCGGGAAACGATCAGGGGCGCGCGTGCAAGCGATTCATCACCCGCTGATACTCGCCGGCCAAGAGTTCCGGAAGACAGGCCTCGGCCTCATCGACGACCTCGAGGATCGCATCCAAATCGGAGCGCGAGGGGCGACTCAGCACATAGCCGATCACCTGCTCCTTGGTCCCAGGATGGCCAATCCCAATGCGCAGACGCCAAAAGTCGCGACTACCGAGCGCGGCAAGACTGTCACGGATGCCATTATGGCCGGCATGACCGCCGCCGAACTTGAGCTTGGCCGCGCCCACCGAAAGGTCGAGTTCATCGTAGGCGACCAGCACCGCGTTCGGCTCAATATCGAAATAGCGACACACCGCCGCTAGCGCACGACCGCTGTGGTTCATGAAGGTCGTCGGTTTCAGCAATCGCAGATCGCCGCTTGGACCACTGACGCGCGCCACGAAGCCCTGGAACTTGGCCTCCGGGCGCAACTCTACGCCAGCCCGCTCAGCGATCCGGTCGACCAGCCAATAGCCGGCATTATGCCGAGTTCCGGCATACTGGGGGCCGGGATTACCGAGCCCCACGATCAGCTGAATGCCTTGTTCTGCCATCGCCTTGAGCCAGACAGGCAACCGCTAAACGCGCACGCCCATCATGGCCTCAATGAATCCAGATCAATCGGCGCTGGATTCGCCATCCGGCATTTCGTCACTGTCGTCAGCGTTCGCGCTCTCCGACTGCGGCGCGTAGATCATCACCACCGGCGTCTCGGGATCAATCGAGTGGGTCAGTTCCACGCCCTCCGGGAGCTTGAGTTCGGAGACATGGATCACATCGCCGAGCGTCATCTCCGCCATATCGACGCTGAGATACTCCGGCAGATCGGCCGGCAAGCAGCTGACCTCGATCTCGGTGATGTTGTGCGAGATGGTGCCGCCCATCTTCAGGCCTGGGCATCCCTGTTCGTTGACGAAGTGGATCGGGATCGTCAGACGCAGCTTCTCGTCACTGCTCACGCGCAGGAAATCGACATGCAGCAGGAAGGGCTTGGCCGGATGGCGTTGCAGATCCTTGAGCACGACCTTGGTGGTCTCGTCGCCGAGCTTCAGATCGAGCAGGCTCGAATAGAAGGCTTCATAGTCGAGCTGGCGCTCGAGTTCGCTATGCCGCACGGCAAGCATGGTCGGCTCGGCGTTACCGCCATAGACGATCCCCGGCACCAGCCCGGTCCGACGCAGGCGGCGGCTCGCACCCTTCCCCGTGTCGCTCCTCGGCTGAGCCACGACTTCAAATACATCACTCATGACTGAGTCTCCAGATTGAATAACAACAAAACGCCGGCATCCGCGACCAGATGCCGGCGCCAGTCAGACAACGCGCGCAAGGCGCATTCGCTGTGGTCAGTCGACGAAGAGCGAGCTGACCGATTCCTCGTTCGAGACACGACGCATGGTCTCGGCGAGCAGCTCGCCGATCCCCAACTGCCGGATCTTTGGGCAATCACGCGCGTCGGGACGCAAGGGGATGGTGTTGGTGACAACCAGCTCGTCGAGCGCCGAGGCCGAGATGTTCTCCACCGCCGGTCCCGAGAGCACCGGATGGGTACAGTAGGCCTGTACCCGTGAGGCGCCCTGCTCCTTCAGTGCCGCAGCGGCCTGACAGAGCGTACCCGCAGTATCGACCAAGTCGTCGACGAGCACGCAGGAGCGCCCGCGCACATCGCCGATGATGTTCATCACCTTGGCCTCATTCGCGCGCGGACGCCGCTTGTCGATGATCGCCAGATCGGCATCATCGAGGCGCTTGGCGAGCGCACGGGCGCGCACCACGCCGCCCACATCGGGCGAGACCACCATCAGGTTATCGTGCTTCTGCCGCCAGACATCGCCGAGCAGGATCGGCGAGGCATAGACATTGTCGACCGGGATGTCGAAGAACCCCTGGATCTGATCGGCATGGAGATCGACCGTCAACACCCGGTCGGCGCCGGCCGAGCCGATCATCTTGGCCACCAGACGCGCGGTGATCGGCACCCGCGCCGAGCGCGGACGCCGATCCTGACGGGCATAGCCGAAGTACGGAATGACCGCCGTGATGCGCTTGGCCGAGGCCCAGCGCAAGGCATCGATCATCACCAACAATTCGAGTAGATTGTCGTTGGTCGGCGCGCAGGTCGGCTGCACGATGAAGATATCGCGACCGCGCACATTTTCTTGGATCTCGGTCATCACCTCGCCATCGCTGAACTGGCCGACGACGGCCTTGCCCAGCGGCAGCCCCAGGTGCGCGACGATCTCACTGGCGAGCGCGGGATTGGCGTTCCCCGAGAACACCATCAAGGCGCTAGCCCGCACGGATTGTCCTTTTGGCTCAAGCGGCACCGTTATGGCCACTCTCGGTCTGATGAATGATGGCTGGGGCGCCAGGATTCGAACCTGGGAATGCTGGGATCAAAACCCAGTGCCTTACCTCTTGGCGACGCCCCAATGGATTGAACCAGCTCAGTTGGTTGAGCCTGCGCCGCAAGGCGAGGCAAACAACGGCGAGCGATTGTGCCCGCGCGCGACGAATGCCGGAACCTCCGACGGCACCTCGCCGAGCAGTCGCTCGGCCGCTGCCCGGTCTGGCAGGGCCGCGAAAAGACAGGCCCCGGTACCGGTGAGCTTGGCATCCGCGTGCTCGGCAAGCCAACGATAAGCATCGGCGACCACAGGATAGTTCTTGAGCACCGTGGCAAGACAGTCATTATTGGCATTGCCGCGCAGAAAGTCGCCTAGTGTGATTGGCTGTGAATCTCTTGTCAATCCCGGATCTCCGAAGACCGCTGCCGTCGAGACCTGACAGCGCGGCACTAGGACCAGATACCAAGGCATCGGCAGCTCGACCGGCACCAGGCTCTCGCCCACGCCCTCGCCCCAGGCCGCCTCCCCGCGCACGAACACGGGCACATCGGCGCCAAGCCGCAGCCCGATTTCCGCAAGCCGCTCGGTGGCGAGCACGGTTCCCCAAAGCTGGTTCAGGGCCTGCAGCGTCGTGGCCGCATCCGAACTCCCACCGCCGAGCCCACCGCCCATCGGCAAGCGTTTATCGATGCGGATACTCACCCCGGCGTCACAGCCGGTTTCCGCTTGGAGCGCCCGCGCCGCGCGCACCACCAGATCCTGCTCCGGCGGGATCTCGGCCGGCCCGCCAAGACGTTCGATGCGCCCATCGGCGCGCGGCTCGAAGAACAGCCGATCGCACTGATCGAGAAACTGGAACACGGTCTGCAAGCGATGATAGCCATCGGGCCGGCGCCCGAGCACACGCAGCATTAGGTTGAGCTTCGCTGGCGCCAGCCAGGCGCCATCCGCGTCGGGTTGCGCAAACCCCATGGTCACCGGCACCCTCACTGATCGGTGTGCGAGAAGCGGAAGCGACTCAGCACCCTCAACAGATATTCGTGCTCCGGCGCCTCGTCGAGGGCATGGCCCCAGACCTCGCGCGCCTCGTCCTTGCGCCCCAGGGACCAGAGCACCTCGCCAAGATGAGCCGCGATCTCGGCATCAAAGCCCTGCGCGAGTGCTCGGCGCAGATAGGTTTCAGCGTCTTCCGACTGGCCCTTGCGGTACAGCACCCAGCCCATGCTATCGAGAATCGCGGGATCATCGGGGCGCAGTTGCAGCGCGCGCTCGATGAGGGCCTGAGCGGCATCGAGGCGATCGGTGCGATCGGCCAAGGTGTAGCCGAGGGCATTGAGCGCGTCGACGTGATCGGGATCATCCACCAGGATGCGCCGCAGGTCGCGCTCGAGCATCCCGACCTCATCCATCGCCACCGCCAGCATGGCCCGGGCATAGAGCAGGTCCGCATGAGCCGGCTGTTCCGCGAGCGCCCGGTCGTACACCTCGAGGGCTTGCTGATCGAGCCCCTGCGCGCGTAACAGCTCGCCCTCGATCAGAGAAAAGGTCACGGCTTGGCCGGGCGACTGATCGCGCAGTTGTTGCAGCAGCTCGCGCGCACGCGCCATCTCGCCTGCTTGCGCATACAGGCTGGCAATGCGCACCTGCGCACTGGTCCGGTTCTGTCCGCGCACCTGCTCATAGTGTGCCAAGGCGGCGTCGCTGTTGCCCGACTGCTCCTCGACCTGCCCGAGCAGGAAGGCGACATCATTCGGACGCTGCTCGAGACGTTGCAGCGCCTCGAGATAACCCCGTGCCTTATCGAGATCACTGATCTCAAGGGCTAACACAGCTGCGGCGAATAACACATCTGCACGATCCGGATCGCCTTCGAGCAGTTCATCGAAGACCGCCAGCGCCTGCTCTGGCTCCTCGGCATCCATGTACAACTGCGCCTTCATCAGCTTCAGCTCCCGATCGGCGGGCGCCTCGCTGAGATAGTGATCGAGCATCGCGTGCGCCTGCTCGATCCGATCGCGCCTGACCAACAGGCGCACTAGAAACAACTGCGGATCGCTCCAGCCGGGACGCAGCTTTGCGGCGCGCTCGGCGAGCCGGATCGCGGTCTCGTCGTTATCGGCGGCGGCGGCCAAGGTCGCGAGCGCGAACTGCGCGTCGGCATCCTCCTCCGCGTCGAGCGCGTCGACCAACGCGCGCATCATTCTGAAGCGATCCGTCGGATCGGGAAGCCGACCGAGGATCTGCGCGGCCTGCAGATAGCCCTGCCCCGGCACCCCGGCGAGTTCGATCACCCGCTGCAGCGAGGCCAAGGCCCGCTCCTGATCGTCAGCCTCTAACGCCAGGAAGGCCGCAAGCTGATGGGCCTTGGGCGCGTCTGGCTCCAGGTCGGTCCAGAGGTCGAGCGCGCGTCGTGCCGCCGCCGAACGTTTGGCGTTTAACGCCGACCGCACGGCGCGCTCGGCCAGGCTCGGCTCACGCGCCAGCTCGGCGGCGCGCAGAAAATGCTCGAAGGCGGCATTGTAGTCGCCGCGTTGAAGCGCGACCTCCGCGACCAGCGCGGCATAGATGAGTTCGGGACTCAGCGTGCGCGGCGATTCCACGACCGCCAGTTCGGGGTCGGGTTTGGACGCGGGCGTGGACGTGGACGTGACAGGCGCCGGGCGCGCCCCAGTTGGGGGCGCGCCGGCGGGCGGCGGATAAGCACCGCTCGCGCAGGCGCGCAACGCGCGCAAAGGTGGAAGAACAAAGGGGGGGAGG
>NZ_JCAQIA010000063.1:0-9089 GCF_059621085.1 Halochromatium sp. NSM3
GGGGAACACCGCTCAGAAGCGCCCTCAAAGGCCCTCAGAGTGCGGTTCATCCCCGCAGGCGCGGGGAACACGATCGGTGGCTCCTTCTCGAACAACTTGTGGGCGGTTCATCCCCGCAGGCGCGGGGAACACACTTCCAAGAAGTCCTTGTTTTCATAGAACAAAAATGACCACCCAAAATCTACCAACTTTTTTCGCAGCTTGAGCTGCATGATCCGAATTGTTAAGGAGCTTGATGTGGCTCATCAGGAGGCAGGAAGCTGACAAGTCTGAGGCCATCAAAGTCGACGGGAACGCGACGATTCTTACCGAGCGTGACAAAATCATAGCCAGATTCCGTATTGGTACTCCAGGCCATAACCACGTTGCCATCCTCGATCCCCTCCGCAATCTGCTGCCAAATGAACTCTCGCAGGCGCTTGGAAGGCGTGCCGATATAGACGCCGGCTCGCACCTCCAGCAGCCAGACGGCGAGACGTCCACGCAGACGAGGCGGAGCGTTCTCAGTGACGATGACCAGCATCGCCAAGACCTTCGTCTTGCTTGATCGCGGGCGGTACCGACTCCTTGGGAGCCGTTGGCGGCTCCATACCACCAGCAGTCAAGACCTCCTCAATCATCGGGATGATCTTGCCGAGCAGATGGGATGACCGGAAAACATCGCGGCAAGCAAGACGCACCTCACGTTCTGCATTGGGCGGCTTCTTGGCGGCGATCTTGAAGGCGACGGGCACCACCGTCTCAAATTTGACGATATCAGCGATGTCATAGACAAACGACAACGGCTTGCCGGTGTGGATGAAGCCGACAGCGGGTGCATATCCAGCAGCCAGTATCGCGGCCTCAGTAATACCGTAAAGGCAGGCGGTAGCGGAAGAGAGGCAGAGGTTGGGTAGATCGCTCGCATCCCACTGCGTCGGATCGTAGCGGCGCCCCTGCCATTTGACGCCATAGCGTTGCGCCATCGAGTCATAGATCTTCTTCACCCGGGCGCCTTCGATGCCGCGCAACTGCTCAACGCTGCGCCGCTCAGGTGGCGCTTCATTGAAACGCAGTTCGTACATCTTACGCACGACTTTGAGGCGCGCCTGGTCGTCCAGCGCGAGCTTCGCTTGATAGAGCAGACGATCCGATCGGGCACCGCCTGGCTGACCGGAGGCATAGACTCTGACGCCGGCCTCGCCGACCCAAACCAGCAACGTACCGACGCGCGCCGCAAGTGCCGCCGCGCGATGCGAGACCCGCGTGCCAGGCTCGAGCATGATGCAGGCAATGCTGCCGATCGGGATATGGGTGCGCACGCCCTTCTTGTCGATGACAACGAAGGCGCCGTCGAGTACGTCGATTTCCCCGTACTCGATGAAGATCAGCGAGACACGTTCCTTCATGGCGATGGGCTTGAGTGGTGGCAGCATCGATCACCCTGGCTGTTTAGGCTAACCGTCGAACGAGGAGCAGACCGCAACCAAACGCCTTGGCCGGACCGATGCCATTGCTGAGCAGGGCGCGGAGCTGCTCGGGATCGGTCACCCTGAGCACGCCTTCAAAGGTCACCGTCACTAGCTTACCCGCGCGGTTGCCACGCCGAAAAAAGACCGGCGGATGGGGCCGCACCGAGACCGCATCCATCCTCGCGGCCCCTTCAAGCTTGCGTTCTAGCCAAGCCGTCTGGCTGGCCTCGGTGATCAGCGGAACACGACAGCTATCGCTGCGCTTTTGAGGCTTATCCGGCCTCTGCGAGTCCTTGATCGTCTTGACCGGATTGGCGGTGAGCAGGAATGCGAGCCTTTGGCCAATACTGGGCTGAGGATCGATCTCGCGGCTGGCGAGCAGGCTGATACCCTCTGCCGCCGTTGGCCGCATACTGGATTGCAGCAGGATACGCGCGGGTTGGCCAGGCTGGCTGTCTTCGGTACGAAAGAGAAACCCCTGGCGCGGCTGCTCGTGGCGTTGACGGCTCTCTGGCGGTCGATCAGGGAACAATCGCCACAGGCGTCGATGATGCTCATAGGGATTTCTGGCCACTGACCAAGGCAGCTCGGCACGGCTCAGAATCATGTCAGGCTCTCCTTATGCACATAGATGCGCCGGTTATTGAACTGACGTTGCTCACCGTAACCGGGCACATCGCGAAGTTGCATCGGCAGGCCCGAGACCAGATCGCCTTCGGCGTAGAGAGTGCCGCCGACTGGCTCAATCTTCGCTAAGGCTGCAATGGCATCAGCCGCCTCGATCAGCGCCGATGGATCGAGCAATGGTCGTCCCAGAGGGCAGGAGCGTCGTCCAAGCGTCGGGGTAAACGCCGGCCGGCGTACCGCCTCCAATAAAGTGCTCAGTGCGATCGTCGGCTCGGCACGACTCCCAACGGCCACGGTGAACGCAGCATCGAACAGGTATTCGCGATGCGATTCGATGGGGTACTTGTTGGTCGAACCGTCCACCTTTCGCGCATTGAGTACAGTGTGATAATCGGTTTGCTTGATGGCGGTTTTGCTTGACCACTGGCCATTCGCATCCTCGGCTTCAGGTCTGGGCGCGGACTCATCCACTCGAACCGTCAGCTCAATGCTGTTCGCAAGCGCTTGCTGCGCGGTCTTGTCCTGACGGTCGATACCGAGGCAAGCACCGAGCAAGCCGAGCAGACCGCTGCGTGTCGGGAAGGCATTCACCGGCCGAAAGTCTTCAAAGGTATGCGTGCCCCAGGCTTGCATTGGGCCATCAATCCGCAGAATCAGAAACTGTGGCATGACGCGACCTCAGTTGGCTACATCGTTGACGAGCCAATCCTTAACCGCCTGCAACGAGGTCAGTGCGGGCTGATCACCAAGTGTGCAATCCGCCTGTGTCGCAAAGGCGCGGGCCTGTTCCTCAAGCCCGTAAGCGCTACCGACGCGCTGCCAGTAGTCTGATAGCGCGGCGATGGACTGATCAAGAAATCCATGATTGCGTTTGTGCTTGATCGGTCGCTCGAAGGCATTGGCAAGCGAGATCGGCTGCTGCGCTAGACTGACGATGGCGAAATCGGCCAAATTGTGCGCGGCGAAGGACTGTTGCTTGGCGCTCGGGACAACGGTCGCCATCAGGTGCAGCACATGCGCGGCGATCTCTAGCGCACGCTTGCGGGAATCGACGGTTTCTTCCGCCTTCATGTTCTCGATTAGACCCATATTCACTTGCAGCTGCCGCAGATTCAGGCTCGCATAGCGATAGAACACACCGGCTGAGAATTGTTGGGTATTGAGATGACCGGCCCCGCTTTCGCCCTCCTCCGTGGTCAAATCATCCACCGCCGTAAACCAGTCGATATCCTGCGGCTCAACGGCATGGGTGGTAATGGCATGGGCCACGGCGAGCGCACCATCGACCGGATAGATCAGCTCAGAATTGGCCATGCGACCAGAAAGCGCGACATCCAGATCGACATAGCCACGCTGCTCCTGTTCCATGCGTCGGATCGACTCGCGGACGAAGTCCGGGCGCGACTTCTCCGGTTGACCGGCCGCATCGAGCAAGAGTTGCCGCAGCGCAGCGATCTCGGACTGGCTAAACGGCAGGATCTGGGTCTCGATATGTCCACTTTGGGCACGCTTGTAGTCGGCGATATCTTTCGCCTTGGTCTTACCCTCGAAGATTGCCGCTGCATACAACGCGCATTGTTCGATCGCGGCCTTCTGCGCGTCATCGGCGGCTTCTTCGCCAAGCATTGCAGCCAGATCATCGAGTAGACGCCGAGTGCGCCGTGATTTTGAGAAATGGCCCAGATAGTAATCGCTGGTGCGAAAGGCGCGCTTCAGCGACTGACTGGAAATCCGCACACGGGTCTCGCCGCCGAAGACGGCCGTCTTCTGCATGTTTATGTCATCGCGATTGAGACAAGAAGGACTGTGGGAGATCAGCACATGGAAATTGACAAAATTGTGGTTGCTCATGAGGTTGCTCCTTGATCGAGCCTGTGCAGGGCCATGAAGAAGTCCTCGACGAGCCTACGCTTGCCCTGAACTCCCCAGTAATAAAGTGTCTCGGCCACATCCAGCCAGCCAAGGCGTGGATGGAGTTGACGGATAATGCGTCGCAATTGAATCAAATCCGCGCCATGATCTTGCGGTGTGCGCGCCACCTGGATCACCCGTTGCTCGGAGATCTCATCGGCCAGAAGCGCTGCTAACCGCTTCTGGCCATGTTCATTCGGACACCAGGGTAGGATAAAGGCGAGTCTGAGCTGCGGCGGCGTTGGCCGTGCCCCGGGAAACAGCCGATACAGCCCAGGGGTTGCGCGCAGATCGTCGGGCGCTTCAGCCCGCCTCATGTCGGCTTGCACGCCGGGCGGCAGCGCTTTAAAGCGAGCATGGAGTCCAACAAAATCCGGTGGTTCTTGGCTCATTGTCCCTCCTTGAGCTTTCTCAGCTCATTGTTCAGGCTGCGTCTCGCCCAAGCGATGATTGGAATCAACTCAGGCTTGGCGGCGTAGGGATCGGTCAATTCCTCAAAGATGGCTTTGCACTGCTCGGTCAGAGCATCAACGAGCGCTACACGTGCCGTTGGCCAATCGTCAAAGGTGTGCTCATCCGCAATCGCGTTGAGAATGAGCGTTTCGGTGCGTGCATAGAAGCGCTGTTCTGCCACCAGATGAATAGGCACCGAAAGCCCCTCCAGCCCTTTATCGCGATGGCCCTTGACCGCAAAAGCAAGTTTACGCCGCAAAGCCTCCTTGGCCGCCAGGCCAAGACCAACCACCAAGTCGATCTGCTCTGCATTGCTCGACCATCCGCGCCCCAACGTCATCAGTTCGTGACGACGCTCAATCACCGAGGCTTGCTTGTTGCGGTAACCACCAACAATCAGCGTTAGCGGCTCCATCCCTAGCGCTGCTGCTTGCGGGATAGGAAGCGCCGGGACATTGCCTTCGCCTTTCTCAATCGCCTTGCTGACAACCAACTCGCTGAGTCGCGTCCAGCCGGGTGCCGTCGTCGTGAAAGATTGGTATCTCGTCTCAGGCTCGCCCTTCTTGAACTTGAGCGTACGCGCGCCATGCGGGTGCGCCCAAACACTCTCTAAGGTGAAATTGAACTTCTCTTTGCGAAAGCCGCTGTAGAGCTGATCCGTCTCGATGCCGAGTACATCGCAACGACCTTCGTGCTCTGAGCGGATCAGCTCGACATGGGCTGGCTGCCAGAACAGGCCCCGGACGAGGCCGATCTGGGTGGCGTGAATGACCTGCTTTGCTTGGATTGGGTCGACCCAGGTCGGACGATCTTGGTTAAGATCATGCCGCCAAGAGGGCGGCAGCTCGCCTTTGAGCTGACGCTCGCTGATGACGTTGCTCCAGACCTGGCGCCGCAAATCCTTGGCATCGACGAGGGTGGTAATCGGCGCACCGCCACGCAGGCTACCCTTGAACCCCCCGCCAAAGCTCGGGCAGTTGGTGGCTTGATTGAACAAGGCGATCGCAGCCACTGGCGCCGAGAGCTGCTTGACCTCACCGATGGGATCGAAGAAGCAGTGGTTGTTCCCTTCGGGCAAGCCAATCATCAATTTCTGGATCGGCGTGACCTCCTTGGCAGCCACACCGCGCGTTTGCATGAAGGGCTGGGTTGGATGATCCAGATCGAACCAGTCGACACAGACCACAACAGCTGCATCGAAATCAGCGGTGGGCATGGGCTTGGCGAGGCGATCCTCGACCTCATCCAGCGTTGCCGGAAGGAACAGCACCTGCGTCAGGCTGGCGAGGAGCTGCAAGCAGGCCATTTCCATATCGTCGCGAGGCAAACTGATGCGCCAATCGGCGTCCTCGCAAAGGAGTTGGCGGTAGGTCAGGAGCTGGAAGTGGCCAGCGCCTGCATGTTGACGCACCGGAATCCATGGAGACGAGAGCAGGTTCAAGGTGCTCCTCCCTTGGGCTTAGGCAGCCACCAAGGCCACCGATGAACTTTCAGCTTAGTTCATCGTCGGAGCATCAGCAAGCAAATAACCGTAAGGCGTTAAGAGACTCCTCCCTGTCACTTTGTGCCAAGCCCTTCCAGGGCGCATCTAGTCAAGATCGCTCGTCACGCCAGCGGGTTTGCTAACCTCTCTCGCGTTCCCTCAACACTGAGGGATGCACCGCAAATCACCGTGATGGATCATCGCGGAAACTCAGTTCCCCGTTTCACGGGGCTTCTGCGCCAGCCGGAGTCTCCTCCCGGCTGGCCTTCTCCAGCCCTCTCGCGATCGAGTACCTGAACGTCTGATCCAAAGCTGTCCAGATACCCTCTCCCTCAGCCTGCATCAGCAAGCGTAAGCGCCCCTCGTCGTCATACTCACAGCCGGTCAGCAGCTTTTCCCAGTTCCGTGGCACCGGGACGGCATTGAGCACCAATCGTTCCAGACGCTGAAACTCGTCCAACTCCTCTAATCGAGTGCCATCCAGGAGCGTCCCATCTTCGAGCAGCGGCAGTACCGTCAGACCCATCTCACCGTCGCGCGTCAGCGCGGTCGCCTGCGCATCCTCATCCCGGAACTGGCTGATGGTCATTGATGCTCGCTGCTGGGCTGTGTCCATCGCCGCGCGCTGGCAATCACGCCAGCCCAAATGCTTGCCGTAAATGCCTTCGGGCTCATCATCCCAAGCGGCTTCGTCATAGACCTGCTCGATCCAACTCCGATAAGCGCCAGGAAAAACAATCTGCTCCGCACCCGCCAGCAGCTGCTCCGTGCGCCAGAGCAGGCGCGGATCACCGTAGATGAATTCATGCAGCGCATAGTCCTCACCCGCAACCGAGACAATCGAGCACATTGGCGCAGCAAAACCAGCGGGGCGCTGAGCTAGCAGATGACGATGCAGACGGCCGATACGTTGAAACAACAGGTCAACCGGGCAGATCTGAGTGATGAGCCAATCGAAGTCGAGGTCAAGACTCTGCTCGATGACTTGGGTCGCGACTAAGATGCGCCCGCGAGACCTGTCAGCATCGCGACCGTAGTCACTGATGACCCGCTCTTCGATCCGCTGTCGATCGCAGAGCCGGAAACGTGCATGGAACAGATCAACGACACAGTCGCTGCGCTCCCGCAGCACGCTTGCGAGGCGTTGGGCATCCTGAACCGTGTTCATGACGATGCCGACGAGCGCATTGGCCTCTTCGGCAGCGATGAGGCGATCGATCAAGCCCGCATCCGGGAAGGCATCGGGCAGCTTCATCAGCTCGATGCCAACGGTGCGTTCTGCGGGCTGCTGATCTTGCGGTAATGTCTTGGCGGTCGTCGTCGTTGCGGCGGTTTGCCAAACCACCGGGTAAGGGGCATCTTCGGAGCCATGATCACCCCAGGCATCAAGCAGGGTATTGCGTATCGACGCCGGCAGCGTCGCGGACAAGAGGATGGCGCTGCCGCCAACCGCGCGATGACGCCTGAGCACCTCGGTGAGCAGTCCATTCATATACGCATCGTAGGCATGCACTTCATCGATGATCAGCACCGCCCGCGCTACGCCAAAGGCGCGCACGAAACTGTGCCGAACCGGCAACACCGAGAGTAAGACCTGATCGACCGTACAAACGCCGACTTGACCGAGAAACACGCGCTTGCGGCTGCTGGCGAGCCAGCTCGCGCATTGGATACTGGCCTCAATGCGCCCTTGCGCAGTCTGCCCACGACCAGCGTCAACGAGTTGCTGGAATACCGGGTTGAAGGCCCGATGACCATGCGCGAGAACAACATTGGCGCCACCGAATGCCTGCTCAGCGAAGCGCATGGCTCGCGCCAGCATCGCGTTGGCGGTGGCCTGGGTCGGCAGGGCGAAAATGATGGCATCGGCACATCCGCTCTCCAACAGTCGCCAAGCATGCGCGAGTGCTGCCTCTGTTTTCCCCGAGCCCGTAGGCGCCTCGATGATCGTCAGCGTCGGTGCTAGCTCCAGTTGATCGACGAGCACCTGAACTCCGCGTGGCTGTTCATCTGGACGCAGCAGCGACTGGACGCCTTTGCAAGGGGCAACCTGAGCAGTCAGGCCGACATGGCGCAGAATGTCTTGCTGCTGAATCCGCTTGAGCTGGTCATTGAAATACGCCGCTGGCGTCAGTCGCCATTTTGTATAGGGAAAATAGTCAGTATTTGAGCCAATCCAGTCGCATAGGCTGCAGAAGCCTGCGAGTAGCCGTTGCGCGGCAAGACCGGGTTTTGGAGGCTGGTCAGCAAGACTCAGCCCGACGGGCTGCAAGAACAATTCGCTGGCGACCCTTAGCCAGTCTTGCCGTGCCTGCCGATCCTGTTGATAAACACCGGGTTGTGCATACGGGTGTTTCGGTGTGCGGCGGCTTGTCGGGAAACCATCGGCACTAATCGGTAAATCGCCATGGTGACCCATGACGGCGCCGAGCCAGATCTTGAAATTTTCACGCGCCTGTCGGGTCTCGGCACCCGTCCAGTCGGCGATCTCCCTCGCGCCCTCGCGCTGAACGGTCACAAAACCGTCAAGGCCATGATCGTAGCGATCAATCTGCTTGAAGACAGCCTTTGTAGTCAGCTCAGGCCAGGATTCGGCGATGGCGCTGGGCGCCAGGATTTGAAACAGCGCATGCAATTTACCGATGTCGTGCAAGGCGACGAAAAACAACACCCAAGCGCGCAATGTCGCCTCGCTCTCAAGTTCGAGAACATCAAAGGCGACACTAAAACTGTGGCATATCGCTGGAGATCGGTCCCAGAGCGCTGATGCAACCGCAGCCACATCCAGGGAGTGATAGGCAAACGGATGCCAGTTAGCTTGATCTTCTCCGTTTGGTTTTGCTTTGGCCCAGTAAGCCCGAAAAACTTCTGCCAACGTCATGACACCCCCTTTTGTATTTCGTTACGATTGAACCACCAATTAGTCTTGTCTAATCAAACACGCACCTCTCGGTTCACCACATCAACATTTGAGGCCAAGACGTTTTTCCACCTCCGGCCAGGGTGTTGACGTTTCCTCGCCGGCCTCGAGCTGACGACAAACCTCTTTAGCAACCTGTGCATCCAGCCCTTTTAAGGTGATGTCAACCTATTGTAATCTATAGTCATTTTCTGGCGACCCTGGAGCTGATGCCCGGATGTTTGACGGTATCCTGCAACGCTTT